>JAQGHP010000282.1 GCA_028288775.1 Phycisphaerales bacterium
AAGCCGAATGTCGCGTACATGGCCAGATAATTTGCCGGCGGTATTTGCAGCCGCCACACGATCAGCACGTGCAGGATAATGGCCGCGACGCCTTCCATGCGAATCCATCGAAGGTGTATGGGGTTGAATGAGTGAAGAAATGCCGCGGACGCGCGATCGACGCTCATGTGCCGGTCTATCTTGAAGTGCCGGCGATCGAGGATGAACGGGCAAATCGCGGCCACCACGTTGCTGACGACGACGAGCAAATAATAAAGGCCGGTCAGAATGCCCAGCCAGACCATCCATTTCCAGACGACGTTGTCTCCATCGAAATAAAGATCGAACGCCTCGTCGTCCGAGCGGTTGCGCAGGTGGTGACCGATGTGGCCTTGGCGCAGCAGATGGAAAGGGGCGGGAAAGAACAGCGCCATGGCAATCCCCGCGGCCTCATTCGCCCGGCGGTCGGGAAACAGCATGCCATGCTCGGCCTCATGGATCGCCGAATAAACAGAGTTCATCAAAATCCCGAACGCGATCGCCAGCCCGGCCACCTTCCATCCGCCATGCACGTGGCCCGCGACGACGAAGCAAGCCGAGAGCGCGAGCAACTGGCCGAGAACGATCGCGGCATTGCTCACCGTCGGAATGGGATAACGAGCCAGGGGCGAAGTGCGAAGCATTGCGGTCTATCTCCCTGTTTCTGGCCGGCGGCGATATAGTACCTGCGTACGAACCGTCCGCCAAAGGCGGGATGTCTCGTCCGGAGCGGCATCAGCGGGGAAATGACGGCAATGATCCGAAATGAAACCGAATTTCCTCCGGCGGGCGGGCGCGGGTTGCGTGTGGCGCTGATTTCGCCCAAAGGCCCGCTCTATCGCCATCGCGGGGGGATCTTTCGCAGGTCGCTACGTTATCAGCCGCTGACCCTGACGACCCTCGCCGCCCTGGTCCCCAGGGAACTCGATGTCGAACTGACGCTGATCGACGAGGGCATTGCCGACGTGCCCGAGCGGCTCGAGGTGGACCTCGTCGGGCTGACTGTTATCACGGGGACCGCGCCCAGAGCGTACGAGCTGTCGGAACGGTTCCGTTCGCACGGGATCGCGACGGTGCTCGGCGGGCCGCATGTCACTCTAATCCCAGAGGACGCCCAGCCGCACGCGGACGCAATCGTTGTCGGATACGCGGAAGATACCTGGCCCCGTCTATTACGCGACTTTGCCGCAGGCGCCATGAAAGCACGCTACGACCAATCCCCCGATCTGGACATGGCGAACCGCCCGTTCGCGCGACGGGAACTGCTGCCGCGGCGTCGTTACCTTACTAATAATGTCTTCGAAGCCACGCGCGGGTGCGTGCACAACTGCGACTTTTGCGTCGTACCGGCGGCTTGGGGGCGCAAGCCGTATCAGAAGCCGGTCGAGGACGTGGCCGAAGATATACGCCGGCACGGCGCGCGGAAGCTTATCTTCGTGGACCTGAACCTGATCGCCGATCGCGACTACGCACGACGGCTGTTCCTGGAATTGATCCCGCTGCGGGTGCAATGGTACGGCCTGGCGACGGTGCTCCTGGCGGACGACGCGGAACTGCTGGAACTGGCGGCAAAGAGCGGGTGCCGCGGATTGCTGATGGGCCTGGAGTCGATCTCGCCGGAGAACCTGCGCGCCAGTCGCAAGGGCTTCAACTCGCCCGACCACTTCGTGCGTGTCGTCGAGCGACTTCACGCGCATGGCATCGCCTTGCAGGGGTGCTTCGTCTTCGGCCTGGATGGTGACGGACCGGACGTCTTTCGCAAGACCGCGCAGTTCGCGGTCGATGCAAAAATCGACTTGCCGCGTTTCGCGATCGTCACGCCCTTTCCCAACACTGGATTGTACAAGCGCCTTTTGAGCGAGGGCCGAATCCTCACGCACGACTGGGAGCTGTACGACGGGCAGCATGTCGTCTTTCAACCACGACGCCTGAGCGTGCAGGAACTGCAGGGCGGCACCGAAGCGGCGTGGAAACACGCGTACAGCATGCGGTCGATTGCCGGGCGGCTGCGGCACTCACCGGCGCCTTGGGGCGTGCGGCTTGCGACGAACTTGGGGTACCGTTTTTATGCGCACCATTTGAGCCGATTTTACAATTGCGATTGGATCATCGGGCGCGCGGGGCAACGCCCGATGGAGCCTGGCGCGCCAGCACCGGTCGCACTCACCGTCTCCGGCGCTGAATTTTCGAACCGCAAGGCGTCGGTTGCTAATCTCCCATGAAGCTGACGATCATCCATCCCTGTATCGGCAGACGGGCGGGCGACGCGAGCTACATCCGCACGTGGCAGATGGAGCCGCTGCCCGCCGCGGCGATCGCGGGCCTGACGCCCCGCGACGTGGAGGTGCGCTTTTACGACGACCGGATGGAAAAGATCCCCTTTGACGAACCAGCGGACCTCGTCGCCATCAGCGTCGAGACGTACACCGCGAAGCGGGCGTACCAGATCGCCAGCGCCTACCGCAAGCGCAAGGTGCCGGTGGTGATGGGCGGGTTTCATGCGTCGCTGCAGCCGGAGGAAGTGGGGCGTTATGCGGAGTCCGTAGTGGTCGGCGAGGCAGAGAGCCTCTGGCCGAATGTGATCGACGACGCCCGACACGGGCGGCTGGCAAAAACCTACCACCAGAAAGGCCGCCCCGCCCTGGCGGGCATGAATCCCGACCGCTCTATTTTCCGCGGCAAGCGCTATTTGCCGATCGGGCTGGTTGAGGCCGGGCGAGGCTGTCATTTCAAATGCGAGTTTTGTGCCGTGCAAACCGTCTTCGGCGCCACCCAAACCCGCCGACCCATCGACGACATCCTTCGAGAGGTCGATCGCGTGAAGCACGAGAAAAAGTTGTTCTTTTTCGTCGACGACAACATCACCTCCAACCTCGATCAGGCGAAGGAATTTTTCCGCGCCCTCATCCCCCTGAAGGTCCGCTGGGTCAGCCAATCGAGCATCAACGCCGCCCACGACGAGGAGTTCCTTGACCTGCTCGTCCGTAGCGGCTGCATGGGCGTGCTGATCGGCTTCGAGAGCCTGGACCGCAACAATCTCAAGGACATGAACAAGTCGTTCAACACGATGCGCGGCGGATTCGCGGGGGCGCTGGCCAACCTCCGCCGCCACCGGGTGCGCGTGTACGGGACCTTCATCTTCGGCTACGACCGCGACACGCCTGACAGCTTTAGCCAGACGGTGGCGTTCGCCAAGGAGCACGCGATGTACATCGCGGCGTTCAACCATCTCACGCCCTTTCCCGGCACGCCCCTTTACCACCGGTTCCAGACCGAGGGGCGGCTTCTCTATGATGCCTGGTGGCTGGATGATCGCTATCGCTACAATCACATTCCGTTCACGCCGGCGGGCATGAGTCCGATCGAGCTGCAGCGCTGTTGCCTGGAGGCTCGGCGGGCGTTTTATTCGTGGCGGAGCATCGTTCGCCGCGGGTTTGATGCGGTGAACCGCGCCGACGCCTTCATGTGGAGGAACTTCTACCTCATCAACGCGATGCACCGCGCCGACGTGGGCCTGCGCGACGGCTACCCTCTGGGAGACGAGTCATGGACGGGACCGCTGCTGCCGGCGAATTGACCGCCGCGGGCGAAGACCTCGAGGGCGGCGGCATCCGTTTCACCATTGCTTCTGCCGCCCACGATGCCGGCATCCGCCGGCTGCTGCGCGACAATCCCATGCGGGGACAAATCTCCGTGTCGATGGAGCGGGAGTCCAGCTATTTCGGTGTGGCCCGTATCGAAGGACCGGCGCATCGGACGATCGTCGCTCTCGACGAAGGCCGCGTGATTTGCGCCGGCGGCGTCTCGGTCCGCGAGCGTTTCATCAACGGCCGGCCCATGGCTGTGGGATACCTCGGCGGGCTGCGGCTGGACCGATCGTGTCGCGGCCGCGCATCGGTCATCCGGAGGGGATACGAGCTGCTCCGCACCCTGCACGAACAGGGCGGCCCGCCGATTTATTTCACCAGCATCGTGGCCGACAACCTTCCCGCCCGCCGACTGCTGGAACGCGGGCTGCCGGGAATGCCCACCTACCGGTTCCTCGGCGAATTCGTGACTCTGATCATCCGCGCTGGGAGCTCCCGGGCGCTTTTCAACTCGAGCGAACCCGCCCAGCGGGAGCTTCGCGACGCCGGGCTGCGACTCGCACACGGCTCTGATGAGAATTTGCCCGCAATTGTAGAGCTGCTGAATCGTGATCAGGCGAAGTATCAATTCGCCCCCATGTGGTCGATTGAATCCTTGCGCTCGCCGGCATGTTGTCCGGGCCTGAAAGCGGAGGATTTCCGGATGGCCTTTGCACCCGATGGAACGGCCAGCGCGTGCGCTGCGATTTGGGATCAGCGGTCGGTGAAGCAGACAGTTATCCGCGATTATTCACCAGCCTTGCGCCGCCTGCGGCCGCTCTTAAACGTCGGGGCGGCGATTCTCGGCCGGCCAAGGCTGCCTGCGCCAGGGCGGGCGTTGGCGCAGGCGTTCGCCTCGCATGTGGTAGCCGATCCGCACTCGCCCCAACTCGTTCATCGGTTGATTCAAGTTCTTTGCGAAACGGCGCACCCGCGAGGGATTGATTACCTGGTCGTCGGCTTTGACTCACGCGATGCCCGGCTCGCACTGCTGCGAAAAGCCTTCCGGCCCCGCGAATACGTCAGCCGCCTGTACGCGGTCCATTGGCAGGACGGCGCAGAGCTGGCTTCTGGCCTGGACGGTCGGCTGCTCGCGCCGGAGGTGGCGTTGCTATGAGTTCCGACATCGCCACACACACCACGCTGCTGCCACGCGCGGAGCTCGCTTCGGGGCAACTGGCCGCCATGTACGAACTGCTGTCGGCACATTTTGAAGGCGTAACGTTCAATCAATTCCTTGAGGACGCCGCTGAGAAGAACTGGGCCATATTGATCGAGCGGGCGGGCCGACTGGTCGGCTTTACCACAATCCTCGCTTACGAAACATCGGTCGATGGCGAGACGGTGAGCGTCGTCTACTCGGGTGACACGATCGTAGCGCCGGAGGCTTGGAACACGGCTTCGCTTCCGCGGGCGTGGATCGAGTCGGTCGCGAAGCTGCGGCTGCATTACCCGAACGGGCCGTACCTCTGGCTGCTCATCACGTCGGGGTTCCGGACGTACCGGTTTTTGCCGCTATTTTGGCGGGAGTTTTACCCGCGGCCCGGCGAGCCCACGCCCATGAAATGGCAGCGGCTGATGGGCAGGTTAGCCGCCGAGCGCTTCGGGTCCCGGTACGATGCATCTTGCGGGATCGTGCGGCTCGCCAACCCGCAGCGCCTGCGGGGCGCGTTGGCCAAAGTTCCCGCCGCCCGGCTGGATGATCCGTACGTCGCATTTTTTACGGAGCGGAACATGGGGCATGCGGAGGGCGACGAGCTCGTGTGCGTCACCGAGCTGGCTCCCGAAAACCTCACCGCCGCCGGTCGCCGCATGACCGTGGCGATTCCCCGATGGTGAAAGCCGCACTCGCAAATTCCGCGTGGTGGATGGCCAGCGGGCCTTCCTTCGCCGCGTTCTCCAGTGCGCTCGACGACCCGGCCCGCGCCCAGGCAGGGATTCTGCGTAGTTATCTTCGCACAAACGCCGGCACGGCGTTCGGCCGGGAGCATGGGTTTGCAGACCTACGCACGCCCGAGCAATTTGCCCGCCGCGTTCCGGCGCGCGATTACGACGAGTTCAACCCCTGGATTGAAAGAATCCGCCGGGGAGAGCACGGCGTGCTGACGGCCGCGCCGGTTCAACGGCTGGTCCCAACGGGTGGCTCGACCGCGCCGCGCAAGCTCATTCCCTACACCCGGGCCATGCAACGTGAACTCAACTGCGCGATCGGCCCCTGGATTTTCGATCTCTTTTGCAAGCACCCCCGCGCCGCACTCGGCCCTTCGTACTGGTCCATTTCGCCGCTGGCCGGCGAGGATTCTGGCCGCGAGGTTTCCGCCGTGCCCGTCGGCTTCGACGACGACGCCGCGCAACTGGGGGGCTGGCGGAGACACGCGGTGACCGCCGTGATGGCGGTGCGCGGCGAACTTCGAAACATCACCTCGGTCGACGTGTGGCGCTACGTCACGTTACTGCTGCTTCTGCGCCGGGCCGACCTGAGCCTGATCTCCGTCTGGCATCCTTCTTTCCTCGAGCTCTTATTAGACGCGCTGCGCCGGGATTTTCACCGTCTGGTCGGGGACGTGGCCAGCGGGCAGTGCAGCGTCATTGCGCACCTCCCGCCGTCCGTGGCTCCGTTGACGCTCGCACGTCCCGACGTAAGCCGTGCCGGCGAGATTGAGGGAGCCGGTATCGACAACATCTTGGGCATCTGGCCGAAACTGGCCGTCCTGAGTTGCTGGGCCCACGGTCACGCCGCTCCCGCGGTCGCTGCGCTGGCCCGCACGCTGCCGGGCGTCACGGTTCAGCCTAAAGGTCTGCTTGCCACGGAAGGTGTTGTATCGATCCCCTTCGCCCGCCAACACCCTCTTGCCGTGCGCTCGCACTTCTTTGAATTCGTGGACGAAGCCGGCCGCGTCGCGCTCGCGCCCGATCTTGAGGTGGGGCACACTTACGGCGTCCTGCTCACCACGGCCGGGGGACTCTGTCGCTACCGCCTGCACGACCTGATTCAGGTGGATGGAATGGCCGGCCGAACCCCCTCGATCCGCTTTGTCGGCAGGTCTGCCCATATGTCCGATCGGATGGGCGAGAAGTTAACAGACGGTTTTGTGGCCCTCGTCCTCGAACAACTGTTCGCCAGACACGCACCCCGGCCGTCATTCACAATGCTGGCGCCCGACATCGACGCGGCGGGATGCCGCTACACGCTCTACATGAACGCGGACCTTCCGACCGACGCGATCGCGTCACTTGATCAACTGCTCGCCGCGAACCCGCAATATGCCTGGTGCCGCCGACTCCGCCAGTTGCATCCGCCGCGGGCGTTCAGGGTGGCCGGCAACGCCTACGCCGCCTATTCCCAGCGCCTGTGCGCGGGCGGCCAGCGACTCGGGGACATCAAACCGGCCGCCTTGAGCGCGCTGGACGGCTGGTCCATACGATTCCCGGGCGCCTACCTTGATAGCCATCCCGATTGAAAGCCTACTGGGACTACCGGGCATTTCGATTGACAGCCCGTGCAGCTCTTGCTTTGATGCATCTCAGCCATGGCGGCAGGGTGGACACAAGATCGGGTCGTGCAACTGGCGCCCGACGGGGCGAGCCTCAAGGCGGGGCAGGGATTGGCACTGACAAAAAAGTGGGTCAGCCTTGGCCGCGATGAGCTGTATGTCTGGGGGGAATGCCAGGGGAGCGGGGCGAAGCCGTATCAGGTGCAATTTGATCTCTCCGAATCGGCATCGAAGTGCTCCTGCCCCAGCCGAAAATTCCCCTGCAAGCATGCGCTGGGTTTGATGCTCATCCTCACGGCCTCGTCGGACGCGATTGCTTCGCAGGCGATGCCGGCGTGGGTTGCCGAGTGGGTGGCCGGCCGAATCGAGCGCACCAGGAAAAGGCAGGAAAAGGCCGAAGCGCCGCCCAAGCCTGTGGATGAAGAAGCCCAGGCCCAGCGGCTGGAGAAAAGGCTGGCGCGCGTCGCCGAAGGATTGACGGCCCTGAAGCGGTGGGCCGAAGACCTGATCAACGCCGGGATCGCGACGTTGCCCTCGAAAGGGTACGCATTCTTTGACGAGCCGGCCCGGCGTCTCATCGACGCCCAGGCGCCGGGCGTGGCAGGCCGCGTGCAGAAACTGGCGCAGATCGCCGGATCGGGGGCCGGATGGCAGCATCCGTTCGTTTCGCAACTCGCGTCGCTCTACCTGCTGATTCGCGCTTTCGAAGGGCGTGCGGCGCTTCCCGAATCCGTTCAACATGACGTCATGGCGAACATCGGAATTCCGGTGAAGTCCGAGGACATCGCCGCACTCCCCGCCGTGCGTGACCTCTGGCAGATCATTGCGCAGGAAGTGGACGTCGAGGAGGGCCTGCGCGTTCAGCGCACATGGCTTTTCGGCAGCGAATCCCGACGCCCCGCGTTGGTTTTGGCGTTCGCGCACGGCGCCGCCCCCCTCGACGTGAGCCTCGCACCCGGATTGAGCTTCGAGGGCGAGGTCACTTACTTCCCCGGCAACGGACTGCGGGCGGCGGTGACGGCCCGCGGCGACCTGAAACCCCTGACCGCCGCCCGCGGCCTGGCGACACTCGAGGAACTCTGCGCCTTCGCCACGGGGCATTTTTCGCAGGAGCCCTGGCTATCTGAAGTGGTGACGCCGGTTCATCGTGTGATTCCGATGAAGTCGGACGGGGGATGGGCCATGGTGGATGCCGACCGCCGGGCCATTCCCGCGACTATGAATGATCGGGCGGGCTGGCTGTCGCTGGCGATTTCCGGGTCTCATCCGATCGATCTCATGACCGGGTACGATGGGCGCAGCTTGCGTCCGCTGGCTATCATCGCCAACGGCGAATATGTTTCGCTCATGAGTGGAGGCGCGTAGGGGAGGTGATCGTGCTCGAGGACCTGACAGTGACCGCCGCCGTCGGCACGGGCCGAAAGCCCCCGGCCATCGGCCCGATCAGCCCGGCGATGGACGAAGCCTTGGGCGTCCTGGCGGATGAATCCCCGGCGGGAAAGCTGCTGGGGGCCGCCGCAATTCTCAATCGATATGAACGGTGCGGGAGCCTGCCGCGTCCCTCGAACGCGCTGCCACCCCAGGCGGCGGAGGAAACATCGCCCCCGTGCTCGCGCCGCGCTGGCGAGTTGCTCGCGCAAATCCTGTCGATGGCGAACAACGAAACCAGGGCACATCTCATCGGCGAATGGCTTGCGGCAGCGGCGCGGGTGTCGCACCGTGTTCCGCACCGTTTCCTTCCTGCACTGCTCGACTATGGTTCAGCCCACCGCGTGGCGCGGGCCGGCATTGCCCAAGTCGCCGGGACACGCGGCCCCTGGCTCATGCGACTGAATCTTCAATGGCAGTTCGGTGCGGACGAGTCGGAGAATCCCGCTTCAGTATGGTCCACGGGTGCGCGCGAGCAACGCGTCGCCGCACTCAATCGCCTGCGCGCGACAAACCCCGCGGCCGCCCGGGAACTCGTTCAGGCGACTTGGAAGGAAGATGCCGCAGACGATCGATCGTTGTTTGTGAGCGCGCTGACGATCGGGCTGGGCGCCGAAGATGAGCCCTTCCTCGAAACGTGCCTGGATGACCGCAGCAAGCAGGTTCGCACGGCGGCCGCCGAATTGTTGGCGCGATTGCCGCGATCGGCCCTGGTGGGCCGAATGATCTCGCGTGCCGAACTGCTCTTGCGATTTCAGGCCGGGAAGCGGGGAGGATTGCTGAGAAAGACCACTCCCGCGGCGATTGACGTGGCATTGCCGCCGGAAGAATTTTCCGCCCAGTGGGCGCGCGACGGCATCATCGAGAAACCGGAGGGAAAGATCGGCCGCCGGCAATGGTGGCTGACGCAATTCCTCGCGGCGATTCCGCCGACGCATTGGTCGGGCACCTGGCAGGTCAGCCCGGAGGAATGCGTCGCGGCGGTCGCCGACGAATTCACCGGCGTGGTTCTCACGGCATGGAGCCGGGCGGCAGAGCGACACCCCGATGACGCCTGGAGCCGGGCCTTGCTGCTGGCAGCTGCCAAAGAAGATCGCGGCCCGCTCACGCTGGCATTGTTGAACGGCCTTGCGCCCGCCGCCCGGCAGGCGGTCGCGGCGGAGTTACTTGAGTCATCGAAAATGACGGCCGACCTCCTGCTCCAGGTGCTCCGGGCCGGCGACTTCGCCTACGATCGGCACTCCGCGGATGTGTTGCTCAGGCAAATTGATCGACAACGCGAGCAGCAGACGACGGCGTACGCCTATCTCCTCCCACAGGTCCTGCAAGGTGCGGCACTGCGCATTCCGCCGGAATTTTACGACGAGCTTGCCCAGCGCTGGGGTGGGGACAAATGGGAGCCGTATCGCAAAGCCCTCGACGAGTTTTTCCAGAAACTCCTGCTTCGGCGGGAAATTCAAAGGGAGTTGGCGTGAACAAAAAAATGGACGATCGCGCGTCGGGAGTTACGGAAGCCATCCTGCGGCGTCATGCCGAAGACCAGTTCAAGAGCGAACTGGCCGCGCTGACGGAAATCGACGACAGGCCCCGCCCGCCGAAATGGAAGCTCTCGCCGTGGGCGGTGGCGACGTACGTCCTGGGCGGCAAGGCCGGCGGCACGGAGAGCTCGCCGAAATACATCGGCAAGCGCCGCCTCGTGGAGATCGCCATCGCCACGCTCGCGACCGACCGCGCCCTTTTGCTCCTGGGCGTGCCCGGCACGGCCAAGTCGTGGCTCTCGGAGCATCTGGCCGCGGCCATCAGCGGCGACAGCACGCAAGTCGTCCAAGGCACGGCAGGCACCGCCGAGGAACAGATCCGCTACGGCTGGAACTATGCGCTGCTGTTGGCCAAAGGCCCTTCGCGCGAGGCCCTGGTCCCCAGCCCGGTGCTGAAGGCAATGGCCACCGGTACCATGGCCCGCATCGAAGAACTCACGCGCATGCCCGCCGACGTGCAGGATTCTCTAATCACCATCCTGTCGGAAAAATCGCTCCCCATCCCGGAACTGGGGGAGGAAGTACAGGCGGCAAAGGGGTTCAACGTCATCGCCACCGCCAACAATCGCGACAAGGGCGTGAACGAACTCAGCAGCGCCCTCAAGCGGCGGTTCAACACCGTGATCCTCCTCGTGCCCGACAATGCCGATGAAGAGATTTCCATCGTCCGCCAGCGCGTCGCCTCACTCGGGACGGCGCTGGAGATTCCGGGCGACGTCCCCGGCATCGACCAAATCCGCCGCGTGGTCACCATCTTCCGCGAGCTGCGCAACGGACAAACCGAGGACGGCAAGAGCAAACTCAAGCAGTCGAGCGGCTCCATGAGCACCGCCGAGGCGATCAGCGTGGTCAACAGCGGCATGGCCCTGGCCGCCCACTTCGGCGACGGATCGGTCAAGGCGACCGACCTTGCGTCGGGAATCGTCGGCGCGGTGATCAAGGATCCGGTGCAGGACCGGGTCGTCTGGCAGGAATATATGGAGACGGTGTTGAAGGAACGCGACGGGTGGAAGGATCTCTACCGCGCTTGCCGGGAAACCATCTAGAAGCGTGCCCACGCAAATCACCATCCTCGGCATTCGTCACCACGGCCCCGGGTCGGCGAGGTCGCTGCTGCGCGCCCTGGATCAATTGAATCCTCAATGCGTGTTGATTGAAGGCCCGCCTGATGCCGACGACATGATTTCCTACGCCGCGAGGGCGGAGATGCGTCCGCCGGTTGCGCTGCTCGTGCACGCGGTCGATACGCCGAC
>JAQGHP010000343.1 GCA_028288775.1 Phycisphaerales bacterium
TTGCCGGCGGAAATGTTCACGTCGCGGTTGAGGGCGATGTTTCCCGACCAGATCGACGAGCTTTGTCCCGGCGCCCCGCCGAGCCGCACGGCTCCGGCTCCCGAGTTCACCTGGACGTTTCGGCTGAACGTGATGCCGCTGCTGGTCAGGAGCGAGGGCGTAGTCGTCCCGCTGGTTGCGCCTACGAACACCGTCGAATTCCCCGCCCCCAGCGCATTGTTGTTGCCGATGACCAGCGCGTTGGCGTTGACGGTGGTCGTGCCGGTGTAGGTGTTGTTGCCGTCGAGTTCGAGGATCTGGTTGCCGATCTTGGTGAGGCCCTTGGCCCCACCGGCGGTCTCGCCGATTACGCCATTGACGATCAACCGCCCGTTCGCACCGCCTCCGGCCGGGGCAGTTCCGCCGCTGCCGGTGATGTTCCAAATCTGACTCGAACCGAGTTGGAGGTTGGCGTTGATGGTCTGGGTGCCGGACGTGTTGGCGCCGCGGACGAGGCCGATGTTGCCGTTGCCTCCGTTGGTGGAACCGTTGAGCGTGATCGTGTTGGCGCCGCCGAGGATCAGGTCTTTGGGCACGACGCTCGACGAGGAGAAGTTGATGGTGAGTCGGCCGATCGCCTGGTCGGCGCCGGTGAGAATCGTGTCGCCGGCGGCGTAGCCGTTCTCGTTGAAGGTGGCGATATCCGCGGACAGTGGTGGAGTGGATGAACTCCAATTGAGTCCGGTGTTCCAATTCAGGTCCGCGGCCGATCCGTTCCACGTTACCGTGGCGGCGTGCAGGGCGGCGGGGTTGAACACGACAGCACCCAGCGCGGCTGCGGCAAGGGTCAAACGACGATGCAGAATGCGATACTTCATGGCAATAGGACTCCGAGCGCAAACGTATTCGTTTGCTGATTCCGGCGGTGTTGATTGCGCGTTAATGACGGCGCGAAAGACTTTCGGGCGGTGTCAGATGTGACACCGGGAAACGATGGTGGGAGGACAACATCGCTCGTAAAAAATGCGGTGTTGAAATGAAAGTGCAGTCAGCATGGAGGGGAATCTACCGAGGAATTTCGAGAACGCAAGATATTTCTAGTACTCCGATAGGTTTTGTCTAGAATAATATACTTCGCCCACCGATTTGGCGCAACGCACACGCTGCCGGCCGGCTCGATTTGGACCAACTTATATTAAATTGATACACGCCTCCGCGGATCAACGAGGCTTATGGCGACATGCTTGCCGGGGGCGCGTCGCCCACTTCGACTGCGCTCAGGGCAGGCGGGTCGGGCCGCAGGCCCGCTCCGCTCCCCTCATCCCGCCTTTTACCCTCATTGCTTTCCCAACTCCGCAAGAAGCTTCTTCGCCTCAATGGTGACCGGTGAATTCGGATACGTATCAATGAGCTTTTCCAGTTGTGCCTTGGCCTGATCGGCGCGGTTATTCTTGACGTACAGTTTGGCCATTCGCAAAAGCTTGTCCGCGGCTTCGGCGTTCGAATCGTTCGGGGCCCCTGCCACCGGGATCACACGGTCGGCGGGCTGCGACGCGGCCACCGCCGCGGGGCGTTCGTCGAGAAAAGCCAGGCCCTTCTCAAACCAATCGGCCGGCGGCGGCTGGTGGCCCATGCCCGGCACCTCCAGGTACAAAACGTGCTCGAAGCCGTCCTTGAGAAACCCCCGCTCATAATTGCCCTTGGTCTGGGCACGGTTCATGTCGTTCTCGCCCGTGAGCAGAACATGTCGGCTGTGGTGCTGGGCAAGCGCCATCATCTTCGGCTCCGGCGGGCCGTAGCTCCTTTGCCAGAACTTGCCGGGCTCGCCGGTGGGAATGATCCGGAAGTAATCGCAGCCGATCATGTAAAATCCGCCGCGGAAGATCTCCGGGTGGCTGACGCCCAGAATGCTGCTGCACCGCCCGCCGCCCGATCCGCCCGAGACGTAGATGCGGTCGTCGTCAATCGCGTATTTCGCCTTCATGTTGTGGACGGCGTCGATCGCGAGCCCCAGTCGCGCAGTCACGGCCCGCGGGTTGCCCGCGTTGTTCGCGCCGATCCAGATCAAGTGCCGCTTGTCGAGTTGTTCCAGCCAGTCGCGATGCACGACGCCCGACGGGCTGGCCGAGACCCAGACGAACAGGCCATACTTCTTGGAGCCATCGTAGTCCGTCGGGATGCAGACCTCGAAGGATTCCTTTGCAAGATCGTATTCGAGCTCAACGCCCTCCTTCTTGAGCGTATCGAGCGTCCAACCCAGTCGGCGGGCGAGCTTGTCAATCGCGCTGTCCGGGCTCCGCTCGCTGAATTGCACCTGGAATTGCCCTGTTTGCGGGGGGCCTTGGGCGGCGGGTTTTGCCGCGGGTTCGCTCCGTGCCAGCGCGGCTTGAAAAGCAATTGCCAGGACCATCGCGGCGTGGAAAAACGAGTGCCTCATGTCCGACTCCCATGCTCGTGCCCGCTCAATATTCCGACAAAAGAATACCCGGCGGAGTGGACTTCAGCCATCATTTTTGCTATCCTCATGCACGCATCCCTTGGACGAACGGCCATCGGATAACAGTCCGGCAGCGATGGCTTACAACGGATGCCGCCGGCATCCGCCTCCTTTTCCGGTCTATTCCGTCCCCTCCCTCGGGATCTGAAAGAAAGAAGTTTACTACAGAATGCGATTTGAAGACCTGCGGCTCGCCGAGCCGATCGCCCGCGCCGTTGCCGCCGAAGGCTATACCACCCCCACTCCGATCCAGGCGCAAGCGATCCCCCACGTTCTGACCGGGGGCGACATTCTGGGGTGCGCCCAGACTGGCACCGGAAAAACCGCCGCTTTTGCCCTCCCGATCCTCCACCGCCTGACCACCGGCGCGAAGGCCGGCGAGCACCCCACCCGTAACGGCATCCGGTGCCTCGTGCTCGCCCCCACGCGCGAGCTGGCTGTCCAGATCGCCGAAAGCTTCCGCACCTACGGCAAGAACACCGGCCTGCGCTACGGCACCGTCTTCGGCGGCGTCAGCCAACACGCGCAGGTGCAGAACATCCGCGCCGGCCTCGACGTTGTTATCGCCACCCCCGGCCGTCTGCTCGACCTCATTAATCAGCGCCACATCGACCTGCGACACGTCGAAATTTTCGTCCTCGACGAAGCCGACCGCATGCTCGACATGGGCTTTATCGCCGACATCCGGCGGATCATC
>JAQGHP010000356.1 GCA_028288775.1 Phycisphaerales bacterium
CATGCCACGACGGTACGCTCTCCCGAACACGATTCGGACCTCCGGTCCGACCGGGCCGATACGGCCCGGCTCCGAACAGGTCTTGTCTGTCCGCACGTTTTGACCCTTTGAGGCGGCATGGGAACCCAGCGCCTCTTACGTCCCTCCGGAGGTGAGTGGCTGCTTCTGCTCTTTCCCCAGGGCTCGCGCGCCGTGGGCTAAGGTCTTACGCCCCTCCGGGGCTCATTCTGCACTCTGCACTTATTATCCCCACCGCCCCACTCATCCCCAGCCGATCCGCCCCCGCGTCGAGCATCGCCTTTGCCGTCGCCCAATCCCGAATCCCTCCCGACGCTTTCACGAGCATCCCCTCCCCATATTTCTTGAGCAGCGCCACGGCCACCGCGCTCGCTCCCCCCGCCGGGTGAAACCCCGTGCTGGTCTTCACAAAATCAAACCCGCTCTCCCGCGCCGCCCGGCACCCTGCCGCGATCGCGGCTTCCCCCCGCTCGGCGCCCAGCGACAGGAGATACGCCGTCTCCAAAATCACCTTCAGGACAACGTCTCGCCGCACCGCCCGCGCCGCCTTGGCCACTTCCAGCAGTTCCGCCCGCACCGCATCCACATTCCCCGCCGCCAGCAGCGGCAGATGCGCCACCACATCAATCTCCCCCGCCCCATCCTTCACCGCCACGGTCGCCTCGATCGCCTTGACGGTCGATTTGGAAGTCCCATGCGGAAATGCAACAACACTGCAAACCGGAACCCCGCTCCCCCGCAGCGCAGCCGAGGCTTTCGCCACCCACACAGGCGCAATGCAAACGCTGGCAAACCGGTATTGCGCCCCCTCCGCCGCGACCTTCATCACCTCGGCTTCCGTGGCTTCGGGCTTGAGAATGGTGTGTTCGATCTTCGCCGCGAGTTCCGCCTGGGTCATATGTCTGCCGATCCTTTCACACCCGGCTTCCAAGACTTTCAAGGATAGAACTGGCCCAAACGCATATAAGGGAACGAGGCTTGTTTTACTCGTCACCCTTTACACTTTCTCCTTCTTTACAACTCCCACCCCGCCCGCCGCTCGCGGCGGATGTACGCGTCCGCCTCCGGCGCATTCGTCGCACGCAGCGCAACCGGGTCCCACTGCAATTTCTTCCCTACGCGGAAGGCCACATTGCCCAGGTGATTGGCCTCAGTCAGCAAGCCCGAATATTGGAAATCCGCGGCAGTCGGCTTGCCCGTCTTGCACGCCTCGATCCACTCCTCATGATGCCCCGGCGAACGCGCGATCGTCGGAGCCGGGCGCTTGAAGTCGACGAAATCCTTCTCCGGCAGCAGCACGTGCTTGTCGTAGTCGGCCAGGAGCATTCCCTTGTCGCCGATGAACAAACAGCCGTCGCCCCACTTCGGAATGCCACCAGTCTTCCAAATCTCCGGCTTATTTTCGCCCTGGTGCCACGTGAACTTCACCGGCGGCATGTCGCCCCGCGCGCCGTATTCGTAGGTCGCGCTCATCGACGCCGGCGCAATCTCCGGGTGCGGCGCGGGGCCGCTCGCCTCAATCGTCAGCGGCGATTGAAGCTTGAGCGCCCAGAACGGCAGATCGTTCCAGTGGCTCCCCAGGTCGCTCATGGTCCCGTTGCCAAAATCCCACCAGCGGTACCACTTGGGGCCCGGCACGTACACGTCGTCGTACGGACGATACGCCGCGGGGCCAAGCCACAGGTCCCAGTTCAGCGCGTCGGGCGCGGCCTTCCCCGCTTTGGGGCGGTCTGCGACATACACGATGTCGTGATTGCGCTTCGCCGCCTCTTCGCTTTGCAATCCCCAGGCGCGGGACACCCACACGTGCGCCTCGCGCACGGGCCCGATCGCGCCCGCCTGGACCAGTTCCACCACCTTGCGGTAATTCTCAGTCGCGTGGATCTGAATGCCCATCTGCGTCGCGACCTTGAGCTTGCCCGCGGCCTCGCGGATCTGCCGGGCCTCCCAGATGTCGTGCGTCAGCGGCTTCTCGCAATAGACATGCTTGTTGTGCTTGAGCGCAAGCATGGTAGCCGCGGCGTGCGTGTGCTCGCAGGTGGCGATGACCACCGCGTCAAAATCCTTGGCATTCTCAAAGAGCTTGCGAAAATCTGAATATTGCTTGGCGACCGGATACCGCTTCGCCGCCCCTTCGAGCGACTTGGCGTTAACGTCGCACAGCGCGACGATGTTCTCCCCCGCAACGGACGCCGTATCCGCCGCCCCGCGCCCACCGGCGCCGATGACAGCGATGTTCAGCTTGTTATTCAGGCTCTGCCCGCGCAAGAAAGCCGGTGCGGCCATCGTGCCCGCCGCCGCCGCAACAAGCCCCTGATTGAACCGACGACGGGTCACGCCAGCGTTCGTTCCAGATCTCATGATTTCCTCAATCCCTTGGAACCCACACAATCCTCCCCCTCAAAAATGCCGCTTCCCCACGTAGAACGAATACCTCAGCCCGGCAACGCCGTTATACACCTTTGCCCCGCGACCAGAACCGCGTGAGCCGATTGCATCCCGGCCCAAGTTCCACCCCCGTTAAATTTCCCCCGGCACCCCGCACCTCTCAACGCCCTTCGAGCCGGGACTGATTCTGCGGGATTGGCCCCAGCGAACCGCCCTACCAAAAATCGACCGGACGTTGCAACATTTACTCTCCCGCAAACCCGCATGCACCACCCCGGGGGGGGTGTGTACATTTGGAGCATTGTGGTGCGCAATTCTGTCCCACCCGCCGCCCACACCCCCTCCCAGCCTCTGAAAACGGGACTTCGGTCGGAAATCGACGGATCAGAAAACGCGCCAGAGCGCAATCCCGAGGAACGATCGTTCCCCTCCCTCCCCCACGAAGCCCCGCAACCAACCATGACCGACACCCCTGACCGCCCCCCCTCACAGCGCGCACCCTCAAACCCCATTTACACCCCGCGGCGGGGTCGCGTGACCGATTTTGACCGATTTTGACCGATTTAAAGGCACTTTTCCTAACGAATTTGATAAATGAAATATGAAATTGCTCTTGCAACAACGAAGGTGCCAATACGAAGGTGCCGGCCACCTCCACATACGAAGGTGCCACCACATACGAAGGTGCCAGCCACACCACATACGAAGGTGCCAGCCACCTTCAATCATCCCAGCCACCTTCAATCATCCACAAACGAAGGTGCCACCACAAACGAAGGTGCCAGCCACCTTCATCATAACCCTATGTTAATAGCTCACTTCCCGTTTCAGTGAAATTGTTCCCAGGTTTCCTTTGTCCGCCCCGTGGGCGGAGGGTGATTTCCAAGCCCAGCCGTCTGGCCATCGTGCCGACCCACGCTTCCTGCCCGAAGGGCCGGCCGCGTTGGAGGCTCGTGCGAACGCTTTCCAGTTCCTCGTCCTTCCAACGTGCCTCGACCCACTGGTCCCAATCCGCCGGTCGGGGGAGGGGCCATTCACTAAACATCGCGGCGAACCCCCCGTGCCGCAGCGAGTCGCTGCACCAAGGCCACTGGCCGGCGCGTTCCGCCAAGCCGGCACGCAGCGGGTTGGCTTCGACATACCGCAACACCGTCAGCAAATGCGCATCCTCCTGCACCGGGAAACTCTTGAACCGCCCCTGGTAAAGGTGGCCGCCGATCGTGTCGTGATAATGCGTACGGTAGCGCTTGACGTGCGTGTTGCTGATCCAAGCCATGAGGCGGGAAAGGTCGCCGTCGGCGTGCGGCCGGAGGACCAGATGCCAATGATTGGGCATCAGGCACAGCCCCAAAACCCGGCACGGCGTGCGCTCCAGCCCCTGCGCGACTATCTCGATGAAAGCTTGATAATCGCGATGCTTGTGAAAAATTTTAGCCCGCCGGTTGGCGCGGTTGAGCACATGATAAACCACGCCGCCCGCCGTCAGGCGCCTTGGTCGTCCCATGGCAAGGAATCCTATCAAAACGTGATGTCGATGGAAGCCGTTTGACCGCTTGGCCTTATCGCGAAGGTGGCTGGCACTTTCGCCGTGGTGGCACCTTCGCGGTGGTGGCACCTTCGCCGTGGTTGGTCGCGACTTGCGCCTTAAGGAAGTGCCATTCGTGGCTGGCACCTTCGCCGTGGCTTGACGCCTCCGGGCTCAGGTAAGCAGCAGGCGTTACAGCAATATAGCGCCGCGCCCAATGCAGTCATTGTAAGTTTTCAGCCACCCCTTGACCGCTCGAAAGCCTTTGAGATGTAGGTTCAGCACAGCTGGATCTCTGGCGAATTTCTCCGCGTCGGCGGTAAAATAGGACGTCGTCGCCAGCAACGAATGTTGCGCTCGCTCCTGTTGCTGGACACCGTATAGTGAGCGCACCAACTCGACTCGAACGGGATTGTCTGGCGAGTAACGCTTACATTCTACGATGTACTTCGTTCGGACTTTGAGTTTATCGGCACTGAAGGCGATAATGTCCCGTCCGCCGTCGCGCGTTTTCTGAGTCAACTCCACCTCGAAGCCAAAGCCGCGAAGAATCTCAGCGATGATCTGCTCGAATTCCCTTGAACTAACTTCGTACAGCTTTCCCGGATGGCGAGAGACGAATCGCATAAGTTCAGAATCACAAAGCCTTACCGCTTCAATAACTGCTGGAGTCGGCTCGTCGAAGGGGAATATCTCCAAGAAGGGCTGTATCTTGCGGAGCCGGACGGGGTGCGATAGTTTGCGTAGCGCGTTGTGCTCTACGTGATATACTCGCGATCGCGATACTTTGAAGATTCGGCCGCACTCGGAGGGGGTATATGTGTAGCCGTCCAACCAACCGTATCGGAGCTTGAGCAATTCGCGCTCGCGGTATGTTAACGTCTTTAGGACATTAATGATGGTTTCATCCAGGGCATTGCGCTCGTCGTCGGGTAGTGCTCGCTTCAAATGTTCGACCAAATGCATCAAGCAGAAGTCGTTTGCCCAAGGGAGCCTGCGACATCCCTCTACAGCACAACGCTCTCGAGAGTATGACCTTGCCATCCTAAACAGCTCCACCAAAAAACGGATGTATGCACCTTACGCAATTTCTTACGCACCCCCGTGGTGCCACCCCTCACCCTTAATATTTAGTGCTTCCAAGTTGTCTGAATTCGATGGCCACGGCTCTACGACTTTTCGTATCCATTTCGACAGGTTCTTATCATTATTGCGCTTTGGCAGGGTTTGGCGCTTGCGGCGCACAACCAACTGCGCGCGATTCGCCTTACGCGCATGGGTGTGCTTGTTCTTGTCCTTCGCCCGATGCAGCGCCACATGTCTTGAAAGTTGCTTTTGCCTCACCTTCTTCTGACAAAAACGGCAGTAAACCATTTTGTTCATTTTGGCCATCCTTCGGGTGGCTTCTACTTCGCGAAAGACTCCTTGACGCGTCCTCCGAGCGCCATTCGATATTGAGAGACCCGGGAAAAGGGGCCCGGAGAAGGCGCATAAGCCATTCTAGCAATAATGCTACGCGCTCCGCGTCCGCCTACTTCCCCGCCGCGATTAAATCGAACCGCTTGGCAAACTCCGGCAGCGGCAATCCCGTGTCTTCGATGCTCCCCCACCCGTCATATCCGGCTTCATCCAGTGCGGCGCGTACCGCCGGCCAGTCGATGCTTCCGTCGCGGGGGTGGACGAACGCGCCGCCGTGGCCGTCGGGGTTGAGCTTGAAGTCCTTGACGTGCAGCTTGATGATCATTTTCCCCAGCGTCTTGATCCACTCCTGCGGCGGGGCGTACTTCACGTGATTGCCAATGTCGAAATACGACTTCACCCACGGATTGCCGAACGACGCGACGAAGTGCTTGTAAAACGCAGGCTGCACCCACAGATTGTTCCAGACGTTTTCCAGCCCGATGACGATCTTCAACTCCTCGGCCAGCGGAATGAGCTTCTCCACGGCGATGCGCGACGTATCCACCGCGCGGTTGTGGGCCTTGATGTATTCGGCGTATTTGTCGTTGTCGCCCTCGACCACGCGCGTGACATGGCCGGTCTTCTCGTCAAACTCGATCTTGAACTCCCACGGCTCGGGCATCGCCATGCCATTCACCCGGCACGGCACGAGCAGAATGTCGTCGGCTCCATAAGCCTTCGCGGCTCGTAGCGCCATGCGCGTGCTCTCGAGCCCGGCCTCGACCTTCTTCGGGTCGCTGCTGTTGAACTCCATCCACCCGCGTAGGACTGAATGCACCCGCATCCCCATCCCCTCCGCTACCGCGCGCCCCTTCGCCGCCTCCGCCTCCGGGCAGACGTTGGTTGACTCGACGCCGTCGAACCCCGCCTCCTTGAGAGGCCTGAGCGCCTCCTCCGTCACCGCCTGAATGATCATCGCCTTGCGCAGCTTCCCGCGGTATTCGCCGCCGAGGGCGGGGAACCCTGCGCACAGCGCCGTGGCGGCGGTTGCGGTTGCCAAGAATCCGCGTCGCGTCAGAAGAGAATCAATCATTGTGTTGCCAAAAGAGGGTATGGTCCGCGGCCGAAACAGAAGTGATGGGCCGTACTGTTGCTACTCATGGCGCAGCCATGCCGTTGCAGGATGATCGCGTGTGGCGATTTCTCCCTCTCCCGGTACGCCGGGGGAGGGGACTGGAGGCCACGCCGCGCCGCATACGGTCGCGCTGCATGCCGTAGCCGTGGCAGTCGCACTGGTTTCGTGCGAACCCTTGGGTTAGGTTCTTGCGACTTACCGGAGAACCCATGCGCCGCCTCCCGCCTTCGTTTCGTGCCGTGCGATTGCTCCTGGCGCTCGCAGGTTTGTTGCTCACAAGGCCCGCCTTCGCCCAAACCACAGAGACCGTGATCTTCGACATGGACACGGTGGTCCACCAGCCCGGCGAAATTACCGGCAAGGACAATAAGAAAATCCCCGTCGGGACTGCCGAACCGGTCGAAGGCAAATTCGGCAAGGCTGTGAAGTTCACCTTTGCCGAGGGATCGCAAGGCGGATACATGACCGCGCGCGTCCGCCCCGACGCCCAATGGGACCGTGCCGGCGGATTCAGCTTCTGGGTCAAGGGCGACGGCTCCCAAAGTTGGGGCGGCATCGAACTGGTGGACAAGGACGACTTCGGCCTGCGCTACGCGTATTGCTTTCCCATCGAATCCAAGCAATGGGAGAAAGTCGTGGTCCCCTGGGGCGACCTCACCCCCGAGCTGGCAGGCCCGATGGTGGGCGGCAAGGGCGGCTACGCCCCTAGCGGGTTCGGGAACTTCTGGTTCGGCAAATGGTTTTACTGGCGCGACTACCCCGCCCATTCCTACGCCGTCGATCAGGTGGCGCTGGAGCCTGAGATCACCCCTGACGCCCCCGCCGCGTTTGAGCCCGGCTTGACGCGCCTGCGCGCCAAGCTCGCCGCCCACAAACCCGTGACGATCGTTACCATGGGCGACTCGCTCAGCGACACGCATCATTGGTCGAACAAAACCGTGCTCTGGTCGCAGTTGCTGGCCAAGGATCTCAAGGCCAGGTACGGCAGCGAAGTCACCCTCATCAACCCCGCCATCGGCGGCACGACCCTCAGCCAGAACATGGTCCTGATGCCTCGATGGGGCAGGCAAGCGCCCTCGCCCGATTTGGTAACCATCTGGTTCGGCGGCAACGACTGGGACTCCAACGTCCGCGGCCCGCGCTTCGCCGAATATTTACGCGTCGCCGTGGACCGCATCCGCCGACAAACGCACGGCAGCGCGGACGTGCTGCTCATGACCACCTGCCCCGGCCACGCCCGCTGGGAGACCCTGCGCGAGTTCGAGCAAGCCGTCCGCGACGTCGCCGCCGAAAAGAAGACCGGCCTTGTCGACATCGCCGCCGAGTTCCACAAGGTGCCTACCGCCGATGAAGCGCTCAAGCAGGAATACTGGGCGTGGGACAAAGTTCACCTGGGAACTAAAGGCCACGAGGTAACAAAGGACGCGGTCATCAAGGCCATTGATGCGGCGCAGTGATTCGAGAACAAATGCGCGGGTCTACGCAGCGACGATGTCGACGATATTAATTGCGTTTAATGATGGTGATGGTGTAACTGCCGGAATTATCGTCGTAAGTCAGGTCATCGACCTTCATCCTCCCCGTTGAGGCTTCGGCCACCACGATGTCGACTGCCCGGCCTCCCTCGACATCGCGGCCGTTCTCATTTGATCGATATGATTTGCCGCCAATGTCGATGGTAACCGTGCCGATCAGATGACCTTGAAAATCCTTCCCGACCGGCCCCGTTATGAACGCGGCCTCATCGTAGTGAAGATGTACTTTCCCGGTGATTTCAACCGTGTATTTCCCGCTCGGAAGTATACCCATGTCGGTCCAGTCCGAGTTTTTTGCGTTAAGGGTGAGGCTGCCGGGCGTCACGACCGATTGCAGCGGCGAATCGGCAAGCGAATGAAGCCGGGATTCAGCTTTTGCCCTTGCAAGGCCGGCAAGGCCTGGAAGTGCGGTGGTATACCACCTGCCCGCACGGCCTTGTATATGGGTTTTAGCGGGATCCGTTTCCCCTTCCGCGACGTTCCACCATGCATCGCCAAGCTTCGATCGATCCTCCGCGGTGGCCGCACCTGCCAGATCGTTCGCCGCAAGTCCACTCAGCGTTGCGTTACTCCCGGCGACAAGCATCGGCAAGCCGGCTTCCCAATTGCCTTTGAGAAAACATTGATAACGCCCCACCGCGAGATTCGCCTGCGGATCTGCGGGGTTTTTAGCAAGAACGGCGAGCGGCGCTTTCTCGGATTCAAATCCATTCGCGCAAGCTTGAACGCTGCCCGCAACAAGCGTTACCGAGTTGAAGAGCAACCGATCGCCGCTGAGGCGGGCGGCTGACAGCGCCGCCTCCGTGCCCTGCCGCGCGACGTCATAGCGATCCGCGGAAATTGCGTCGTTGATCAAAAGCAATGTCGTGGCGGCAACGCCGTGCAGTTCAGGCTTGCCGCGAATGGCCTTGGAGGCCGCGGCGGCGAAGTCCGCCTTCATCTTCAACGCATCGACGTCATATTCTGAATTGATCGCCTCAACGGCCTTGAACGCCAACCGCAGGTCGCCTCCCTGAAGCGCTAACGTCGCGGCTCTGGTCATCACGGCATAACGCCCGTCCGGGTCGTTCTTCGTATCCAAGCCGTCTTGCAACATTTGTTTGGCAAGGTCGCGCTGCTGGGCCGGGGTAATTGCCCTGGCAATGGCGTTCCGATAGGCACCGTCAACGACGGCGGTCGCTTGCTTCAGCCCGGCGGCATCTGGCACGGGCAATTTTCTCGGCGCTCCATCGGCGAGCGCGATATTGATCAACGAGAGCAGCGCCAGGGCGAAAAAAATCTGCTTCACGAGCCACCTCTCTGCGATTGGCTGTTTTCCCGTTCGCCCGCCTACCATCGCCGCTGCCAGAATGGCGGTATGATGCCTCGCCCGGTAGGGTCTGTCGAGCGATATTTTGCAACTCACTGAAACGAGGTAACGTCATGAGACTTCTTATACTGATCCTCATTCCGCTGCTCGCATGCGGCAGTCCCGCATCCGCCGCCAACGCCCCCGCGTCGCAAGCGGACGTGCCCAAGGGCACGGTCACCCAGTACACCTTCGAGGGGAGCAAGATTTTTCCCGGCACCGTGCGCGATTACTGGGTCTACGTGCCCAAACAATACGACCCGGCCAAGCCCGCATGCGTGTGGATCAATCAGGACGGGATTCAGTTCAACACGCCCGCCGTGTTTGATCGGCTCATTGCGGCCAAGGAAATGCCCATCACGGTCGGCATCTTCATCATGCACGGCCGCGTGAAAGCGCCGTCCGATCAGGCGATCGACCGCTTCAACCGCAGCTACGAATACGACGGCCTGGGCGACAGCTACGCCCGGTTTCTTCTCGATGAATTGCTGCCGCACGTCGTGAAGGAGCAGAAGCTCAACCTTTCGACGGACGGCAACGACCGCGGCATCGGCGGGTCGAGCAGCGGCGCGATCTGCGCGTTTAACGCGGCGTGGGAAAGGCCCGACGCCTTTCGCCGTGTTTTTAGCTCCATCGGAACCTACGTCGGCCTGCGCGGCGCCAACAACTTTCCCACGCTCATCCGAAAGTATGAGCCCAAGCCCCTGCGCGTCTTCCTCCAGGACGGGAGCAACGACCTGAACATCTACGGCGGCGACTGGTGGATGGCCAATCAGGAAATGGAACGCGCCCTCACCTTCGCCGGCTACGAAGTAAACCACGTCTGGGGCACCGGCGGACATAGCGGCCAGCACGCCACCGAAATCTTCCCCGACGCCATGCGCTGGCTCTGGAAGGATTGGCCCGCCCCGATCAAAGCCGGCAAGGGCTCGCCGCAATTGCAGGAGATCCTCGTCCCCGGCGAATCGTGGCAGCTTGTGGGCGAAGGCTACAAGGGCACCGAAGGCCCGGCGGTGAACGCGAAGGGCGAAGTCTTCTTCGACGACGTCCCCGACAGCAAGACCTATAAAATCGGCCTCGACGGAAAAATTTCCCTATTCGTTTCCGACTCCAAAAAAGGCGATGGCCAGGCCTTTGGCCCGGATGGCCGCTTGTACACGGTCGCCGGCGGCGCGGAGCAGATCATCGCCTACACGCCCGATGCGCAGCCGACCGTGATCGCCGAGGGCTTCCGCGGCAACGACATCGTCGTCCGCCACGACGGCGGCATCTACGTCACCCACCCCGGCTGGACCGGCACCGAGCCCAGCAAAGTTTGGTACATCAGCCCCAAAGGTGAAAAGAAAGTCGTGGACACCGGCCTGAAATTCTCCAACGGCATCACCCTCTCGCCCGACCAATCACTGCTCTATGTTGACGACACGAAATCGCACTGGGTCTACAGCTACCAAATTCAGCCGGATGGCTCACTGGCCGACAAGCAGCGCTACTTCCACCTGCACGTCCCCGATTCCGCGGACGACAGCGGCGCGGACGGCATGCGCTGCGACCGCGACGGCCGCCTGTACGTGTCCACGCGGTTGGGCATCCAGGTCTGCGATCAGGCCGGCCGCGTTAATTGCATCATCCCCACCCCAAAAACCGGCCTGGCCAACCTCTGCTTCGGCGGAGAAAACTTCGACACCGTCTTCGCCACCTGCGGCGACAAGATCTACAAGCGCAAGCTGAATGTTAAAGGTGCGCTCCCCTTCGAGGCCCCCATCAAGCCCGCCCCGCCGAGGCTGTAAACCAAATCGGGAATTACTCAAAGAGTTTGCGCGCGTCGTGGCCTCAGCGCTCCCCCAAAGGGAAGTTATGACCCTTCAAAATGAACCTGATCCCCTTAGCAGGGCAGTCGTTTTGTTTCTGGGCTTCGGAACTGCGCCGTCACCCCGCCAGGATCGGGCAAGCCTCGCCCTCGAATTCGGCGCGGTAAAGAGCGCCGAACTTGAGCGCCTCGTTGCGTTTCTCCTGGAGGAGATGCATATATTTAAGAGCGATTGGTCCACCGAGTCGCTGGAATCCGTCGGCGAGATGATTCGTAGTGAAATGCACGCCCGCCACCCTGATCTTTCGGATGCAGCGCTTCGTGCTCTTGCGTGGAAATTCACTTTTGATTGGCGATAGCCAAAGGGCTGACGAGCACGCCCAACTTCCATTTTTTGCCGACCAAATTCGGATTTGTCTTGGAACGCCGCACCGACCGCTTACTTCTGCGCCGGCAGCAGCACGGCGTCCTGGGCGTCCGCGGGTGACGCGGCGACCGCGCCGCCGCGGGTGGTGTAGATGTTATCCTTGTCGATCCCGACCAACGGGCTCGTTTCCCACTGCACATGCCCATCCGCGAAGAGCACATTTTGGCCGCGCTCTTCGTGGTTGGTGCTGTTCTCGGTGCCGCCGGTGCCGGGGTTGACATCGGCGGCGATTGGGAACGCGGCGGTCATGTTGCTCTTGAGCTGAAACCCACCGTCCGCCGCGGGCTTATCGGGATAGGGGTTGGCGTAGCTGTACGCGAGATTCTTGCGGAAATTCGTAAAGTTGGAACGCCCGGTGGGGTCCGCGGCAACATCGGGTTCCCACGTCGTGACGTCGTTGTAAGGGCAGGTGAATGTTTCCATCGGCATCTTCTGCGTCCGCACCAGGAGAAACAGCGCCGCCGTCACGTCGTTGGCCACCGGGCCGCCAGGGACGAACGGGTCGACGGCGGAGGGATTGGTCCCGGCGGTGGGCGGCGCGCCGGGAATGTATATCGTGCGCGGGTAGTTGCCATGGTTCTCGTTGGCGTACAGCGAAAGCATCTGGCCGATCGTGCGCAGATTGCTCATGCACTTGGCCTCGTTGGCCCGCTCCCGCCCCTTCTCCAGCACAGGCAGCAGGATCGCGATCAGTGCCGCGATAATGCCAAGAACCACGAGAAGCTCGACGAGTGAAAATGCCTTAGCCTTTGCGAACATTGCGTCTCCAGGAATATTTCGATGCGTACTGCCGGCACGAGCGCCAAGGGCGCCCCGCTCGGGACGGGCATTAAGATATTCCCTGCATGTGAAAATCTTGTGAAGATATCGATTACTCTTGCGAAGCTGCCTTTCCCGTCCATTTACCGCCGACGCCCGAGCCTTACCATGATGCCAATGAAGCCCCACGTTACTGACCTCGCACTGCGCCCGCTCGGCTTGTGCCTGCTGCTCGCGGTTGCGATGGCCGCCTCGCAGGTACAAGCCGCGCCGGATTTGATCATCCACCATGGAAAGATCGTCACCGTTGACGCGAAGTTCTCCGTCGTCCAGGCGATGGCGGTGAAAGACGGGCGGGTCATCGCGGCGGGGAGTGACGATGAGATGCTGGCGACCAAAGGCCCGCAAACGACTGTGCTGGATCTGGAAGGCAAGACCGTTCTTCCCGGGCTCATCGATTCGCACGTTCACCCCGGGGCGGCGATGACGGAATTCGATCACGCCATTCCCGAGATGGAATCGATCGACGACGTGCTGGCCTTCGTCCGCGCGCGGGCCGCGGCCCTGGGCGAGGGGAAGTGGATCGAGATCCATCAGGTCTTCATCACGCGCCTCAAGGAGCAGCGGTACCCGACGAAGCAGGAACTGGACGAAGCCGCGCCCAGGAACCCCGTCTTGTTTGCCACCAACCCGGATGCCTCGCTCAACACGCTCGCGCTGCAACTCAGCGGGATCGACAAGGATTTCAAAGTCACGGATGGCGGGCCCGGCTACGCCCAGAAGGACCCCGTCACCGGAATGCCGACGGGAATTCTCCGCGGCTGCACGCGCTACGTGAAAGTCCAGCCGACGGGAACGTCGCCCACAGAAGAAGACCAATACCGCCGGACGATCGAGCTGTTCAAAGACTACAACGCCGCGGGGCTGACCACCGTCTGCGACCGCTCCGCCGAGCCCGATGCCATCGCGCGCTATCAAAAGCTGCGCGACTCGGGCGAGCTGACCGTGCGGCTGGCCGTTAGTGAACACGTCGCCACCCTCGGCACGCTGGACTCGATCCGCAAGCACATCAAGTCGATCGCCGACAGCCCGCTCCGCCGGGACGACCCGATGCTCCGCATCATCGGCATCAAGACGTTCCTCGACGGGGGCATGCTCACCGGCAGCGCGTACATGCTCGAGCCGTGGGGCGTGAGCAAAATTTACTCGATCACCGACCCGCAATACCGCGGCGTGCTGCTGATCCCGCCCGACCGCCTGCTCCCCATCGCCCGCGCCGCCGCCGAGGCCGGGCTCCAATTCACCGCCCATTCCGTGGGCGACGGCGCGGTCCGCACGCTGCTCGACACCTATGCGCAGCTCGACCGCGAATTGCCCGAGGGCACGCTTCGCAACACTCGGCCGTGCATCACGCACTGCAACTTCGTTCACCCCGATGACGTGAAGCGTTTTGCGGCACTGGGCGTTTGCGCGGATGTTCAGCCCGTGTGGCTCTACCTCGACGCGCGGACGCTCGCCGCACAGTTCGGCGACGAACGCCTGGCGCGCTTCCAGCCGCTCAACGACCTGCTGGCCGCCGGGGCGACGATCGGCGGCGGCTCGGATCACATGCAGAAGATCGGCGCTCGCCGGGCGATCAACGCCTACGACCCGTTTCTGGGAATGGGCACCGCCGTGACAAGGTCCGCCCGCTGGCTCGACCATCCGCTTCACCCCGAGCATGGGCTCACGCGTGAGCAGGCGGTGCGCCTCTATACGTCTTCCAACGCATGGCTGCTCTTCAAGGAGCGGCAGGTCGGATCGCTGGAAGCGGGCAAGTTCGCCGACTTCATCGTCGCCGACACGGATGTGCTGGGCTGTCCGCCCGAAAAAATCGCACAGACGAAGGTGCTGCGGACTTATCTGGGCGGCAAGCTGGTCTACCGGCGGCCGTAACCCGCTCGCGTCTCCTCGCCGCGCCACGGCAGCTTCGCTTGCCGAATCGCATTTCATTTCAAGTATTCCCACAGCGAAGTCTGCTTCGGAAGCCCGCCCCATGCTGTGAGGCAAATCGTAGCGCCATGCGGCTACAACGCCCGCAGTAAAGCTCGTCACGCGTGCCGCACCACCTCGCGGCAACCCGACCCTACTGGCGTGGCTCATCAAACGGAACGCTCAGCCGGTCGCCATTTCCGCTAAGGGCTGATTGAGGCCGCCAGAATTCCTGATAGCCCGCTTTGCCCGCTTGCTCGCAAGATGGCCCGCGATGAGTTTAGCAGCGCCGATAACCTTGCCCGACGTCGTTTGGTCGCCACTCGACGAGCGAACCGGCCACGAGTGGTATTTGCTGCGGGTGCGGAGCAATCAGGAGAAGCCGCTGGCCGACACGCTGGCGGCGATGGGCGTCGGGCACTTTCTTCCGCTGGTCCGCCGGTACCGGTATTGGGGCCGGCGCAAGGCGGTGGTCGAAGAGCCGCTCTTCGCGGGGTACGTCTTCCTGCGCGGGGCGGTGGACGACGTCTATCGGGCCGACCGCACCCGCCGCGTCGCGAGCATCGTGCGTGTATCAGACCAACGGCGGCTCGACTGGGAGCTCCGCAACATCCGCCTCGCATTGGCGGGCAACGCCGCACTGCTCCCCACCGCGTGCCTGAAAAACGGGACGCGGGTAGAAGTGCGGTCGGGGCCGTTCCGTGGACTACAAGGACTGATATCGGAACGCGTGAAGGAAAATCGGCTCGTGCTCCAGGTGCGCATTCTCGGCGCCGCCAGGAGTCTTGAAATTGATGCTGGCTTGCTCGATCCACTGGATTGATCGAAACCAGCGGCCGAACTCGCGAGAAAACCAGTGTCAACGGAGATCATCCGCGCAAAAAGAAGCGCGCGGTTGAAAGGGGCGGAGACCACCCACAGGGGAGAGCACTGCGTGACAACCGTTCAGTCCCATTCCAGCGAATTAGTGCCTCAAGCGCCGCCCGGCGGCGCGGCGTCCGCCCCCACCCGCGGCGGATCGGGGATCGCGGGCACTGCCGCCAACAGCGCGCGGGGAATGGGCTCCACCGTCCGCGACGCCCTGGCCGGCAGGTGGCTGGCGGTCATCGCGACGGGGCTGCTGACGGCCTCTGCCGCGGCATGGGCCGGATGGGCCGCGGGCACGCCGATCTACATGAGCGAAGGATTGATCCGCATCGCGTACCAGATTCCTGCCGTATTCCGAGGGCAGGACCAGGACGCGATTCCCGTGGAAATCTATGAAGCGCTCCTGCAATCGCAACAGGCGATGATCAGCAGCCGGCCGCTGCTCGAAGCCGCGCTACACGAACCCGAATGGGCCTCCACCGGCCGCGGGGCCTCGCGGCTTGCCGTGGATCAGTTCGCCAACGAGATGAAAGTCGAGCACAAGACGGGCACCGATTACCTGCGTGTCTCCTTCACCGACCGCGACCCCGCCGCCGCCGGGGCCGCGGTGCGATCGGTTGTCGCCGCATTCTCGCATGCCTACCGGACCCAGGAGGAAGCTTCGCAACAGCAGCGCCTGCACGCCCTTGAGCAGCGGCAGCGGGAGCTTTCAACCCGGCTCGACGGGGTTCGCAAGCAGGCCGATGCGATCGCCGGGGGCGCGGGCCTTGAAGACTTGGATCGCCTGCACGACGCCGCAGTGCGGGAAGTCGCCCGCCTGGAAGCGGCGTCCGCCGACATTCGACTTGCGGTCATCGCCCGCGGGAAGAGCGCCGCGACGACTGACCCGCAGCAGATCGCCATGTCAGACCCAGTAATGCGCAGCTACCTCGCCGAGCGCGATCGCCTCCGCGACGAAATCACGCAGGCGCGCCTCGGCGGGTATGGGGAAAATCACCCCGGAATCATGCGGCTCCAGTTGGCGCTCGACCTCGCTTCGCAGCGCGTCGTCGATTACGTCAAGCAATACCGGGGAGTGCCCACTCAGCCGACGAATCCCAACCCCCCCGCCAACGGGCCGCTGGACAACCGCGGCGGCGGAACGCAAGCTGCGATTCCCTTCGCCAGTCAATCCGTGGAAGCGCTCAATGCGCAGGCGGCCACACTCACGTCTCTCTATGATGCGGCAAAAAACGAAATGGTGGCGCTGGGCACTAAACGCTCGCGAGTACACGCCTTGTTGGGTGCGGCGGCAGATATCGAAAAAGATCTCGGCGACGTCACCCGCCGCATCGACGAAGCGCGTCTCGACGGCGCCGCGGGCGGACGCCTGAGCGTCGTGAGCAACGGCTCCACTCCGACGAAGCCATACCGCGATCGGCGCATGCCGGCGGCGGCGGTGGGCGCGTTTGTCGGCGGCTGCATTCCTGTCGGGTTTGTCGTCCTGTTCGAGCTGGCCGGGTCGAGGTATCGCCGCGTCCATCAGGCGCAGACCGACTGGCGCGACCACGCCCGCCTGCTGGGCGTGTTGCCCGCGCTGCCCGAAATCCCGGCGCATACCCAGGCCCTCGACGCGGCCCATTCGGTCCATCAGATCCGCATCGCGCTGCAAGTCGGCCTCCCCGCCGGCCGCGGGTGCGGATCTTCACTACTGGTCAGCAGCGCGACTCCCGGCGAAGGAAAGACCAGCATGGTCGCGGCGCTGGGGCTGGCCTTTGCGCTGTCCGGGTCGCGGGCGTTATTGATCGACTGCGACATCGCCAGCCGCCGGATGACGCGGGGGTTTGGGATGGGCCAGGCGCCCGGCGTGTTCGAGGCGCTGACTACAGGCGAATTGGAACAGTACGTCCGGACGACCGAGCATGGCGGCCTTTGCATTTTGCCCGCCGGGCGCAGCGACCCGAGCGGGGCCAACGCGATTTCCCCGTCCGCCATCCGTCGCCTTCTGGCGGAAGCGGCGCGGAATTTTGATGTGGTATTGGTGGACGCCGGGCCGATCCTCGGCAGCGTCGAGGCCTCCGCCGCGGCATCTTGCGTGGATGCGGTGGTGCTCATGGTTGCCCGCGATCAGCAACGATCGCTGGTGGAAAAGTCGGTCCAAATCCTGCACTCGCTCCAGGCGCGGCTCGCCGGCATGGTCTTCAACCGCGCGGAGTCGGGCGACTTTTACAGGTCTTCTTACGGCCCCTCGTCCTACGGCTCGATGCCCTACCGGTCGCCGACAACGGATGGCGCAACGACAGGACCCCGCGCCGGCGGACGCCGTACAGGCCCGCTCGTCCTGCACGGCCAGCGGGGGCACCGCCTGGGGCCGCTGTTCCGATCGGTGGCCATGTCGATTCCCGGCGCGGACGGAGACCAAAGTCCGGAAGAATAGTGCGGGCCCGCGGCAACGCGTTGTCCTCGAATAACCCATCACCCATCGGGCATTCGCCCACTTTCATTCCCGTACACCCGTGGGCGAACGTCATCTCCATACAGCATTTTCTACACAGCATTTTCTTCGGGCCTCCGTCGATGGTCCGGATTTGTTCTCAGTTTCAAGGGGGGATTTCCCATGTCGTCGTGCGTGAATCGTGAAGAGTGGCTAGTTCAGGTTAGCCGCCGGCTTGAGGCGGCTGGGTGCGGACTTTTCGTGCCCGAGTATGGCTGGTACGCAGCCTGTAAGGCGATTATCGAATGGCCCATCGCGCTGCTCCTGTGCGTGGCGACGTCGCCGATTGTTTGCCTGCTGGCGGTGCTGGCGAAGCTCTCGTCGCCCGGCCCGGCGTTTTACCGGCAGGTGCGACTGGGGCGCTACGGCACGCCCTTCTCCATGTACAAAATCCGAACGATGGCCCACAACTGCGAGGCGGCGACCGGCCCCGTATGGGCCGCCGCGGACGACCCGCGCGTCACGCGCCTGGGCCGTTTTCTCCGCGAGACGCACCTCGACGAACTCCCGCAGCTTTGGCACGTGTTGCAGGGCCACATGAGCCTGATCGGCCCGCGCCCCGAGCGGCCGGAGATGGCCGCGAAGATCGAGCGCCGCGTCCCGCGCTACTGCCTGCGCGTGCAGGTGCGCCCCGGGCTTACGGGCCTGGCGCAGGTCCACCTCCCCGCCGACACCGACATTGAGGAAGTCGGCAACAAGCTCGCCTTCGATCTTTACTACGCCCGGTGCGCAAGCCCCTGGATGGATTTGCGCATCTGCATTTGCACCGCACTGCACCTGACGGGCCTGTGCCTGAACGGCGTCGGGAAATTGCTCGTACGGTCCGACGGCAAGGCCGTCGAGCAGTACGCGGACGATGTGCTGCCGGTCATCGGCCGCGCCCGCGAACAGGTGAGGATGGTGGCACGACCGTGATTTCCTCTGCCGCACAAATTGAATTGGGCGCGCCGGCCTTCGACGCGGAGCCCGCGCCGCTCGGGCTACCCTGCGCGGAAGGGCTGTCGGCCGTGGGCCGTCGGTTGCGGCTGACGGTCGCATTCATGCTTCTCGTGCTGGTGACCGCGACGCTCTTCCTCCGGCCCGCCGACCTCCTGCCGGACTTGGAAGACCTGCCCATCTACGAGGTGCTGACCGTCGCGTGCCTCATCGCCGCGCTGCCGGAGGTTCTCGAGCAGCTCACGGCAGGCGCCTTGGCCGCATCCCCCATCACGGTGTGCGTCGTGGGGATTCTCATTGCGATCGTGGCATCCCACCTCTCCCACGCGGACGTCGGCGACGCCTGGTTCAACGGGGTCGAGTTCGTGAAAGTGTTGCTCTATTACCTGCTTCTCGTCGGAGTAATCGACAACCCGGCCCAGCTGCGCCGGTTTCTGTCGTGCATGGCGATCCTGATCGCGATCCTCGCAGCCATCCCGTTGCTCCAGCACCACGGCTTCATCGAATTGGAGACGATCTCCGCCCTTGACGACCACGGCGTCGACCGCAACACGGGGCAGGCGCTGATCTACAGCCGTCTGCAAGGCCCGGGGATTTTCCACGACCCCAACGACCTGTGCCACATTATGGGGGTCGGCGTGGTGCTCTGCCTGCAAGGATTGTTCGGCGGGCGGTTCCTTGTCCTTCGGGCGCTGTGGTTGGCGCCCATAGCCGCCCTGCTCTGGGCGATGGTGCTGACGCAATCCCGCGGCGGAATCATCGCACTTGCCGCGGGATTGGCGGTCTTCGCGCTCCTCCGTTTCAGATGGAAACGAGCGTTGATATTGGGCGCGTGCGCGGGGCCGCTACTGCTCGGATTGCTCTCGGGCCGGCAGGCGGATCTATCGCTCGATACCGAGACCAGCCGCGAGCGCATTCAGTTATGGAATGACGCCCTGGACTTGTTCCGCGCGCACCCGGTATTGGGCGTGGGACAGGGAAACTTCGAGAGGGCCGAGGGGCTCGTAGCGCACAATTCGTTCATTCAGTGCTTCGTGGAACTGGGCTGGGTGGGCGGCGGGTGTTTTGTCGCCGGGTTCTATCTGGCGATGCGATTCGTGCTCCAAAGGCCGGCCCCGAATCCCGCGGCCGCTCCCCTGGGGAGCTCGCTTGCCTTCCGCCCCTACCTCGCCGCGGCCATCGCCGCTTATGTGATTGGGATGATGTCCCTGACGCGAAGTTATCTCGTGCCGACGTATTTGATGTTGGGACTGGCGACGGCATATAGCCGCGTGCGGCCCGCCGCAGGGGGGGCGGCGGGCCCGCGCCTTAGTGGGCGGCTCGTGTCGGAGCTTCTCCTGGTCTCCTTGGCATTTCTCGCGGGCGCATTCCTCTGGATTCGCGCGTCCGTCCACTGGCAATAGGGAAGCGGATGAGCGCGAAACGAATCGCCCGAAATGTCGTCTGGAACTGCGCCGGCATGGCCGCCAACCTGTTGGCGGGCTTCGTGGTCGTTCCCTTCCTCGTCCGCCATCTCGGACAGACGGTTTACGGCGTGTGGATTCTCGTGGCCTCCTTCACCAACTATTTCTCGCTGCTCGATCTGGGCATCCGC
>JAQGHP010000365.1 GCA_028288775.1 Phycisphaerales bacterium
CAGAGCTGCTTGCCCGTCTTTGCTTCCCAGCAGGTGGCGATCCCGCCATCGGAGACGAGGAAAAACCAGTGGCCCGATGCGACCGGCGAGGGGACATACGAGACGGCGCGGTGGTCTTTCTTCTCATGCCATAGCACGTGCGGCGATTTGGTGATGTCGCCCGTGCCGGTGGGGTCGATCCCCAGCAGGTGGTGCTCGGGGAAGCCGGCGGTGAGGAAGACGACGCCGTCGGTCATGACCAAACTCGCGACGTATTGCTCGGTCGGCCCGTCCACGATCCAGAGCAGCTTGCCGCTGTCCGGGTCGTAGCCGGTGACGCATTTGCTGCCGGAGATCACCATTTGCTCGTGGCCGTTCACGTCGAAGAAGGCGGGGGTGCTGTAGGAGCGGGTGCGGTTGGGGCGGTCGGTGCGCCAGCGCTCGGTTCCCGTCTCCTTGTCGAACGCCGCGATAAACGCTGGGGCGTCCTGGTCGCCGTTGAGGATGACGGTGTCCTTGTAGAGCACCGGCGAACTGCAAAAGCCGTGCATCGCGGAGAAGGTGCCGGGGGTCTTCCGCCACGTCTCGTTGCCGTCCACGTCGTAACAGGCGAGAACAATGTTGGGGACCTCGAAGAAGGAGACCCACACGTGCTTCCCGTCCGTGCAGGGCGTGGCGCTGGCAAAGCTGTTGAGGTCATGTTTCTTTTCCAGCGGGGCGCGCAACACCTCGCGCTGCCAGAGCAGCTTGCCGTCGGGCCGCGCATAACAGAGCAGCATGCGTGCGCCGGTATCTTCCAGGCAGGTGGTGACGAAGATGCGGTCGCCGGTGATGACGGGCGAGGAGTGGCCTTTGCCGGGGATTGATACTTTCCAGGCGATGTTCTCTGTGGCGGACCAGTGGGTCGGGAGGTTTTGTTCGAGCGAAGAACCGTCGCCGCGTGGGCCGCGCCATTGGGGCCAATCTTCGGCGACCGGAGATTCGGCGCGAACGCCAGTCGCGGCAAGTGTGAGGAGCAATGCGGCGATGAGTGGAAGTCGGATCAAGGTAGCGGTTCCTCTGGTAGTGGCACCCGGCGGATCAAGTTCGCGTCCCTCGCCGAGCCACAGCCCCGGAGGGGCGTAAGACTTTAGCCCACGGCGTAAGCCGTGGGGAAAGTTCGGTTAAGGCGCAAAGCCCCGGAGGGGCGTAAGAGGCGCGCGACCGGCGGGTGCGGTGCTCGCGCGAAACCCGCGGGATCGTGCCGAACGGACCTTCGGTCCGACCGGGCCGACACGGCCCGGCTCCGATCGTCGCTTGCCCGAACAAATCCTCCGGACATCACCATCCTATTGCGGGCCTGCCAGCTTTTCCCGCAATGCCGGCGGGATGGGGATCGATCGCATCCCGGTCCCTTCCAGGGTGCAGCAGACGCTGGTGATTTTGCCCAGGGCGACGCGCTTCCCCGCCAGAAGGAAATCGACTTCGAAGTTGAGTGATTTCTCGCCGACGCGGATGACGCGCAACTTCAGCTCCAGTTCATCTTCGAAGCGCACGGGGCCGAAATATTCGCACGTCGCGGATACCCGCGGCCAGCCGACGTGCATTCCTTCGTGCTGCATCATGACGCTCAGGCCCACGGAGCGGAAGAACGCGTGCTCGACCTCTTCCATCATGCGGAAATAGTTGGCGAAGTGCATGATCCCCGCCATGTCCGTCTCGGAGAACTGCACGCGGCGGAGGATGGAAAAGTCTGTTGCCATTTCAAAGTAGGCAAAAAATTCCTGCCTTAAAATCCGAATTCCGAATCCCCGAAACCCGAATCAAATCCGAATGACGAAATCCGAATTCCGAAGAGGGACTTTACCGCGAAGGGGCGAAGAAAAGAATTGAACCGCAGAGGCCGCAGAGAGCGCAGAGGGTGGGTGAATCAGCAGCCGGTCGCCCGCAACAGCCCCCAAATTGTTCCGGTACTTCTCGGCGTCCTCCGCGGCCTCTGCGATTCAATCCTTTGTTCTTCGTCCCATTCTCCCTTCGCGGCACGAGGCGTCCCTTCGGATTTCGTCATTCGGATTTGGGATTTGATTCGGGTTTCGGGAATTCGGATTTCGGATTTCAAGCCCGGGTTTCGGGGATTCGGATTTCGGATTTCCCCGCCACGTCGGCGTTCACGGCGATTTCCAGCAGCTCGATCGCCGGCTCGTCGTCGCAGAAGATCGTGCCCAGGCGGCCCCAGGCGGCCTGGTCGCAATTGGGGGTGAAGAGCTTCAACACCTGCCCGTTCTCGGGGAAGCGGAGGAAGTACCGCGGCTTAATCCGGCGATGGACGTTGTGCTTAATGAGAATCGCGCCCAGGGGCAGCTTCTTGGCGAGAATCTCTTCGCGGACCTGTGCGGACATGTAGCGGAAATTGAGCCGCACGATCCCCCATTCGACGACCTTGTCGCTGCCGATGGGGGTCAGGCTGATCTTGCGGATGTAGGAGTCGCCGGTGAGCTGCTCGTCGAGCACGTGGACGTCCACCGGGCGGCCGTGGTGCTTTTCCAGCACGATCGTCATGTGCTCGTGATGGACGAGCAGTTGGTCGGCGGGGTGGGGGATGCCGTCTGGGTGAACCACGACGCACTCGGGGCGGAAGTCCTGCGGCGCGAAGGTGCGGCAGAGGTCGAGCAACGCCGCCTCCGCCCCGGCCACCTCGGCGAGAACCTGATATTCCGCAGTGCCCATGGCTGTTGCTGACATCGATGGCCCCGGTTTAGGTGTATCGGATATTCCGGAACTCGGGCTCGAAGAACCGCGGCAGAAGCGTGTCCACCCTCAGCAGCCCTTCGCGCGTCAGGCGCACTTCGTCGCCGGTAATGGCGGCCACGCCTTCCTCGACCAACGAATCGAATCCCTCGCGGAATTCGTCGAAGATTTCGACGGAGAATTTTTTGCGGAAGTACGCCGCGTCGAGCTTGCCGGTCTTGAGGAGCAGGATCATCTCGCGGATGAGCAGTTGGTGCTGCGACACCGGCAGGGCGCGGTGGATCGGAAGCTGGCCGAGCTGAATGCGCTCGATGTAGTCTTCCCACTTGTCGTAGTTCTGGTAATGCACACCCTGGAAGTGCCCGAAGCTGGCGACGCCGGTGCCGACCAGATCGGCCCCGCGCCACAGCGAATCGCGGTAAACAAACCCGGCGTGGCGGGAGGGTTTCACCAGCGTGTAGCCGCTCGAGACCACGTAGCCCGAGGCTTCGAACTGGCGGAAGGCGTAATCGACCCAGGCGCGTTTCTGCGCCCAGCTTGCGACTTCGGAGACTCCGCCGTGCTCGCGGGCGTCCTTGGCGATGCCGGTGTTGTAGGGCACTTCCATCTGGTAGATGGTCACCGAATCTGCGTCGAGCGCGATGGTTTTTTCGACGGTGTCCTTCCACTTGTCTTCGGTCTCGCCCAGCATCCCCGCGATGAGGTCCACGTTGATCTGCGGGAAGCCGACTTCCCGGGCCCACTGATACGCGCGAAGAATCTCGGGGGATTTGTGCGCCCGGCCGTTGATGGAAAGCACCTCGTCGTCGAAATGCTCGACGCCGAGACTCAGGCGGGTGACGCCGATTTTTTTGATGGTCTGGAGCTTGGATTCCTTGAGCGTCCCGGGTTCGCATTCGAAGGTGACTTCACGGGCCGCGGACCACGTCCAGGTGTGGTTGATGCGCTCGACGAGGCGTTCGAGCTGGGCGTTGGAGAGGTAGGAGGGCGTGCCGCCCCCGAAGTAAACGAATTCAAACTGCCGGCTGCCAAAGCCGCCGTGCCCGGCGTAGAGGGCGATTTCGCGGTTGAGCGCGTCGAGGTATACTTCGATCTCACTGGCGTTCTTGTCGGTGTACACGCGGAAGTAGCAGAATTTGCAGCGCTTGCGGCAGAACGGGATGTGCAGATAGAGCCCCACCGGCGTATCGGGCCGGGGCGGGCGGCTGAGGGCCGATTCGATCGCGGGCTTATGATCCGGCGACCAGACCGAAAACGGCGGGTAATTCGCGACGAAGTAGCTGCCGACCTCCGTCTTCTTCTTTTCCGCTAAGACTTCCAACTCCATCGGCAAACTCGCTTCGTTTCGGGCCGTCGAACTCTTCTACCACTACTGATGATAGGCCCGGCGGGTTGAAGGGGGCAGAGGAAGAATTATTCGCTGCCGCAGCAAACGCCGAATTAGCCCCGGAACGCCTGACTAGCCCCGGAGGGGCGACAGACTTTAGCCCACGGCGCGAGCCGTGGGGAAACGACCGCAATAAAGCGCGTAGCCCCGGAGGGGCGTAAGAGCTTAGCCCACGGCGCGAGCCGTGGGAAAATGGCAGAAGCAGCCGATCAGCCCCGGA
>JAQGHP010000382.1 GCA_028288775.1 Phycisphaerales bacterium
TCCGGGGCGGCGCTGGCAATGACACGCTGCGTCCCGGTTTTAGCGCGTCCAATTGGGTGGAAGGGGACGGCGGAACGGACATCGTCGATTATTCCAACCGCACCAAAGGGGTGGAGGTGCATCTCGACGGCATGTTGGACAGCGGCTACTCCGGCGAGCACGACCGTATCGGCACCGACGTCGAAATCGTCTATGGAGGATCGGGAAACGACATTATTTTCGGCAACGTCGGCTCGCCGGGTGCCAAGAACGGCCTCTATGGCAATGGCGGTAACGACACCCTCATCGCGGGCAATGGCAGCGACGCGCTCTTCGGCGGCGAGGGCAACGACTTGCTGCTTGCCAGGAACGGCGTCGGCGACTATCTCGATGGCGGCAACGGCACGGACGCCGTCCACATCGATATGGGACTCGATAAGACAATCAACGTCGAAACCTTCCTCCCCTGAAGGCCCGCCCGCAGATTGGCTCGGCCGGCACTGTTTAGTCCGTTTCGCCGCTATTCTCTGCCTTGCTTACCCGGCTTGCCTCCACCTCCGTCGGGATTGCGCCCTTGTGGTCGGATCGAAATTGACGGACCCCGCCGCCGCCTTATGATGAGGGTGGGCTCGGGCGTATCGGATCGGCTGATGCGCCCGGCATCACAAATCGGCGACGGTCGCCGGTAGAGAGTGGATCATTTCATGGGCGCATCCCCTGGCCATGCTGGCGGCTCCGGGACGGGACAAACCCGTCAGACCGGACAGCGCGAGGCGTTTACCGCCGAAGAGCTGGCCATCGTGATGTCGCACTTCGACATCGGGGTCATCGACTCCATTGTCGATTACCCCCGCGGCTCGCGCAAAGCCCCGAAGCTCCTAATCGTCAGCGAGCAGGGAAAATTCCTTCTCAAGCGCCGGGCCCGCGGCAAAGACGACCCGTACAAAGTCGCGTTCGCACACGCGATCCAACTTTATCTGGCCAGCAAGCAGTTCCCGTTGCCGCACCTGGTTGGGACGAAGAAGACCAATAACTCGATGCTCCAATGGCGGAACACCGTCTACGAGCTTTTCGAGTACATCCCCGGGCAGAGTTACCCCCAGACGCTTGAAGCGACGTTCGACAGCGGACGCATCCTTTCCCTCTACCACAAACTGTTGCAGGATTTCCGTTCCGAATGGCAGCCTTCGGGCGGCAGCTATCACGCCGCCCCGTCCGTCGAATCGGGGCTGAAGCAGATCCCTGCCGTCCTGAGCGCGACGGATGGCGACGCGATGCCGCTCCTGCGCTTCCTGCTCGACAGTTATCGTCACGCCGCCCAGATGGCCGATGGGCAGGGCCTGGAAAACTGGCCCCGGCAGATCGTCCACGCCGACTGGCACCCGGGCAACATGCTCTTCCGCGACAACCACGTCGTGGCCGTCATCGACTACGATTCGGCGCGCGTGCTGCCGCGGATCATCGACATCGCCAACGGCGCGCTGCAGTTCTCCATCATCGGCGGCGACGAAGACGTGGCCAAGTGGACCGAGTACCTGGACGAAAGCCGCTATAAGCGCTTCCTTCGCGGCTATGATGAGGTCATGCTTCTGTCGGAGGCGGAGATTCGCACCGTGCCGTGGCTGATGATCGAGGCCCTGATTGCCGAGGCCGTTTTCCCCATCGCGGCCACCGGCGCGTTCGGGCGAATGGAAGGCATGGCCTTCCTGCAGATGGTCCAGAAAAAGATCGCCTGGATGCAGCGATCGGCCGACAAGCTCGTCGAACTGGCATCGGGATGATCAAGTAAAAAGTTTGAAGTAAAAAGTGAAATGCTGAATGTGAAAACGGAAAATGGAATGACCGTTCGCCCGGCTGGCGTTTATGCCCGGCCGGCCGGTGTATTCTTCCTGTCCCTTTTTACTTTTTACTTTTTACTTTTTACTTCCTCCTTCGCGGCGGAGCCTGCGACCCGTCCGTCGGAACAAGCTGATTCAATCATCCAAATCAAGACGTGGTTCGGCGATCTTGCTAGTCCCGACGCGAAGGTGCGAAGCGAAGCCCAGGCTGCCCTGATGGGCCTCACAACCGACCAGTTGCCCGCCGTGCGGAAGGCGGTCGAGGAAAGCCGCCCGCTTTTGCCTTCTCAGGCCAGCGTCCTGCGCCAAATCGTGACGCAGGTCTTCCTTTCCGGCGAGCATTACGACGGCGTCGCCACGGAGGGATTCCTGGGCATCCGCATGGAGGAAGCCCGCGTCACCTTTAACGACGACGCGCCCGCAAACACCGGCCATCCGCCGATCACGGGCGTGGTCATCATCGAGCGCATGCCCGGCTTCGCGGGCGCGCGGGTCTTGCGCGACGGCGACGTCGTTTTGGGGATCGAAGAGTTTCCCAACACGCCCCTCCGCCGACCCCAGGATTTTGCCACAGCCGTAAGGGACAAGGGGGCCGGCACCCAGCTGCATTTCCAAGTCCTTCGCCAGGGCCAGGTGATCCGGCTTGCCGTTAAGCTCGACCCTCGCCCGTTCGACGCCAACATCGGTTTCGGCGGGTCCATGGAAGACCTGCTGGAACGCCGGCGCATCGCCGCTGAGGAGTACTGGGGCAAGAATTTCGCAGGCCTGTTAAGAGAAAAGGTTTCATAGCACACTCCGCCATTCCGCGATCCGGAACGCGATAGTTCACCGCGAACGGGCAAAGGGACTAAGAAAGACGGAGCCTCAAATGGCACGAATGAGCACGAGCGGAAATTGAATTCATTCGAGCCCATTCGTGTTCATCCGTGGCTCCCCCCGTTTTCGGATTTCGTCATTCGGATCTGATTCGGGTTTCGGGGATTCGGATTTCGGATTTCCGCGCTCAGGCGTCCCTCTTTCAATCTCCACCCACCTCCCTACAATCGTTGCTCCCAATGGACGAAGCTCTACCACCTGTAGGTTTTCTCGACGTGCCGACGCTGCTGGAGGCGAGCGGACCGCGGCCACGCGTGCCCCTGATCTGGTATGTGGGCGGCGGTTTTCTCGTCCTGATGCTTTCCACTGCGATCGCCGGGCAGCAGTCGCCGCAGGTGCGGCAAGCGGTCGAGGTGCTCTCGACGCTGGTGTTCCTGGCGATGATGGCCGGTCTTTCGATGCTGACGGTGATTACCGTGCGAAAGCTGCGAGCCGAACAGGTCGCCGTGGAAGGCGCCGGTGAACTCGTGCAACTGCGACGCTGGCCGCAGGCGGCGTGGGCGCTGCAAGGCATTCTCTCGCAGCCTTGCCGCACGCACACGCTTCGGGCCCAGGCGCTGATCTATCTGGCTTCCGTCCTCACTCGCTATCACCGCTTCGACGACGCGATCGCCGTGCAGAACTATCTGCTCGAACACGAGCTGACTGACCCGAGCAGCGCCTACGGCCTGCGGCTGGGCCGGGCGATGGCGATGCTCCGCGAAGATCACCTCCTCGATGCCGACCGCGCCATCTCCGAACTGCGTCGCACCGGACCAGCCGCCTCGGCGGGCCTCGCACTGATTGAAATTTTCCGCCACGTGAAGACGGGCCACCCGGAAGACGCGGTTCAACTGTTTGAAGACAAGCTCACGATCCTTCGCGACCAGCTGGGCCACCGCGTCGCGGATGCGTGGGCGCTCGTCGCCCGCGCGTACGATCTTCTGGGCCGTGAAACCGAGGCGGCGGATGCGTTCCGCCGGGCCACGCTCCTCGCGCCGCTGATTGAATTGCGCCGGAGATATCCCGAGGTGGAAAAGCTCGTCGATCGCTATCAGGCCGCCCAGGCCCCGGCTGAAATGGCATGAACGGGAAGTGCAGGATGAAGCGTGCAGAGTGCAGAATGGGATGCGTGATGCAGCGCAACATTTGCCTTTCACTCTGCATTCTGCACTTTGCACTCAGCACTGAACCCATATGATCCCCACCGAATCCGCCATTTCCCGCGTCCGCCGAGACATCACTTTGGGGATGCTGCTGAAGTTCGCCTTTCTGGCGACGATTGTCGGCTGCCTGCTTTTCGCGCCGCAATTTGCCAAGATCGGCGTGTTGGCGGCTGTGGCCGTCGCTTGGCTCGCGCTCAGCTTCACCAGCGCACGCACTTCGCGGATGAATATCGGCTCGCCCACGCTTATCGCCGCCGGGCAATTCGAGGAAGCCGAGCGGCAGATCGATCAGGCGATGCGCGGTTTCTCCCTGTTCCGCGCCGCCAAGCTCCAGGCATTGCACCAGCTCGCCGTCCTGCGCCATGCCCAGCGCCGCTGGCAGGAATCCGCCGCCCTGAGCCGGGCAGTTCTCGCCCAGCGGCTCGGGCCGGCAGACGGCCTGGGCCGGCCCACGCGTCTCATGCTCGCGGATGCGCTGCTCGAAATGAACGACCTCCGCGGGGCAAACGAATCCATCCAAACCCTCTACCGCCAGCGGCTCTCCCTGAGCGAAGTGCTGGCGCTCGTGCTCGTTCAGCTCGACTACGGCGCGCGGGCAGGGGAGTGGGAGCGGATGTTCGCCGGGGTTGCTGCAAAGGTCCAACTTGCCGAGCTCATGCCCGCCCCACGTTCCGCCCGAGCCCAGGCGCTGCTGGCCCTGGCCGCCCTGCGGCTTGGCCGCGAAGACTGGGCCGCGTGGCTGCGCCAGCGAGTTGAGCTATTGGCGGATGTGAACGTGCTGGCCGGCGAGCGGCCCATCCTGTGGGAGCTCTGGCAGAAGCGGGACTGAGGGCTTCATCCAATTTGCGATTGAAAAAAATACGGGCCAAACTGACAATCACGAAGTGATGGTGACGGATCGGGGCAGGGCTGAACACCGACAGAGAGGTCAGGCATGCGTCGGCTAACCGGAACCCTATTTGCCACTGCATTTGCCGTGGCATTCATGTTACTGGCGCTGTGGATGTGGCAGGGCGCTGCGGGCGTTCCCATCGACGGACAGGCGTCCCGTTCCGAATCGATGGCATGGGCCCTGCGCAGCCTGGCGGTGGCATGTGCGGCGCTAGCGCAACTCGTCACGCTCCGGCTGGTGGTCGGTCGCATCTACCGTCGTGGCGCGCTGGACGATGCGCTGTGCCTTTCTTCAGTGGTGGCATGTGCGATTGCTTTGGTCAGTGCGGCGGCGCTGGGCCTGGCCGGACGGTAAGGTTTGGAGATTCGATTTCGCGAGAGGAACCGATCGATGTCTGAGAAGGCCCCCCGAATTGCGGCAATGCTCCTGGCGCTCCCCCTATCCGCCGTCGCGTTCGGCGCGCCGACATTGCCCCCGCCGCCCCCGGCCCAGGTTCCGCAGAGGTCCTACACCGCCGAGGAAGAATTCGAGGCCAGGGCGCTGCTGGGAGAGCGCTTCGCCGAGTTCGCGCCAAATCCGCTGCGCGGGGGGTCGTCGCCGCAGTTTCTGCGGCAGGGCGAGGTACTCTACGAAGCGGCCATGAAGATGAACCCGCAGGACCCGCGCTACCCGCGGTTCCTGGCGGAAATCCGCCAACAGTTGGGGGACGTGAGTGGGGAGATCGCGGCATGGACCGCCTATCGCCGTATTTTGCCCAGCGACCGTGTTGCGCAGTTGCAGATCATCGAACTTTATTACAGTCGCATCGAAACCGCCGACGCGAAACTCGCCTACCTCAAGGACCTTCTCACCAAGCCGTCGCTGCCGGATGAGGTAAAGGCGGCCATTGCGGCAAAGGCGGTCGTGCTCCTCGAGCAGCGGTCGCACTCCGAGGCGATGGCGATGCTCCAGCAGGCGGCGCAATTTTATCCACTGCCCGAGGTGACCTATCTGCAATGGCGCATGCTCCCCGCCGACGCCACGCGGGTTCAGCGGTTCGCGGCGATCATCGCCCGGCTGCGCTCGAACCCCGCGCAGGCGGACGCGATCGCCGAAGGCGCCGACATCCTCGCTGACGCGGGCCTCTCCGATCAGGCATTGAACTGGTACATGACGCTGATCGAGTTGCACAACCGCTCGGGCAGCTTGCCGGCCCCCGTCACGTACATCAATTATTTCGTGGAGCTCTACCGCGCCGGTGAAACGACTTCCGCGAACGAGAAGCTCGACGCGGTTCTGCAGGCACTTCCCGATTTTGCCGACGCATGGTTTCTGCGCCTTACGATGCAGCGTGCCGATGCCAGTTCCCAATCGCTGGCCAAAGCCCGCGATGCGCTGTTGAGCCGATGCAACCTCGTGGCCGACAAGATCCTCAAGGAGCCCGCCGCCACCCAACCCGCCCCGGCCCCCGATTCTGACCCCGCCACACGGCCCGCGCCTGCCACCAAGGACGCCGCCGCCCCGTCCACTCAGCCCGCAGGCGACGGCATCCCCGACGCCGTGGAGGCCGCAGTGCGCCGGGCCAGGGATACCGACCCGAGAACGCAGGATGCGATGGTCGGCGTGATCAGCGACATGACCTGGTTCGAGCTCTACTTCGACCATAAGCCCGAGGCCGCGCTCCCGTGGCTCAATGCCCTCAAGCGGATCATTCCCAATGACAACGTGCTCTTCCGCCGCTTGCAGGGCTGGTACGATTTCGAGGCCGGACATCCGCAAAATGCCCGCCAGACGTTTACCGCCCTCCAGGATTCCGATCCCCTGTGTGCCCTGGGCCTTTACTATCTCGAAGAGCAGGAAAAACACACGCCCGAGTCTGAGGCGATCGGGCGCAAGATTCTCTCCAATCCCCGGGGCGGCGTCCTGGGCGCGATCCTCTGGCAGGCCTTGAAGGGCCGCGGATTAAAGCCCACCACGCAGCCTGCGATGTCGAACGCGATCTCGGCGGAGTTGGACAAACTCCCGCCCGGCTGCCTCACCGCGATCTACGCCCCGCAACGTTTCTACGCCCTGCGTGCCGAGCCTCTGCGAAACGGCCGCCGCGTCGGCGAGCCGCTCTTCGCCGTCGTCACCATCGCCAACATCAGCAAGCAGGACCTGACCATCGGCGACAACGGACTGATTCGGCCCATTCTTTGGTTCGACGCCCAAATCCGCGGCCTCGCCCAGCAGGTATTTCCCGCCGTCACGTTCGACCGCCTCATGGGCACCACCGTCCTCCAGCCCGGGCAGACGATTCAGCAGGTGGTGCGGATGGACGAAGGCGAACTGGGCGACGTGCTGCGGCAGCGGCCGCTCGTGACGCTGTACATCGCCGGAGGGGTGGTAACCAATCCCGTTCCCACCGCCAAGGACGTCCGCGCCGGCGCGGGCGGGTATTCGGTGAGCTTCGCCAAGATGTTCACTCGCACGCCGACTGCGCTGACGTCGGAATCCGCCCGGCGCAAATTTTTCACCGAACTGCAAACCGGTACGCCCGCCGACAAGCTGCTGGACCTCGAAGCGCTCGCCGCGTACGTCCGTCAATACGCCGTCGCGACCGCCACGCCCCAGGAGAAGGAGCTCGCGTCCCAGTACCTGCAGGTAATCGAGCAGTCCCAGGGCGACGCGGCGCCGGGAGTAAAGATATGCGCGAGCTACCACTTGGTGGCGCTCGCGGGCCCCGGGGCCTCAAAAGTAATCGACGAGATGGTCGCGTCCAATTCGTGGGAAAGTCGTCTGATGGGCCTGATCGTCGCGCGGCACCTACCGATCGACGCCCAGAACGATTTGATGGCGCGCGTTGCCACGAAGGACGCGGATGCGACGGTGAAGGCGTATGCAGTGGCCACGCTCGCACTTCTGCAACAAGCCGCAACCCAGCCGGCCGCGACGCAACCCGCCACGACCGAGCCCGCGGCTACGCAGCCCGCAGGCGCCGCTGGCCTGCCGCCCGCCACGCAACCGGCCGGCACAGAACTGCCCGCAGCGCCTGAGAAATCGAAGTGATTGCGATTTGTGCAGCGGTCGGAGAGTTGAGACGTGACATAGTTTGAAGTGGCCTGCCACCAAGAATCGACAGCATGGTGTCGTATCCCCGATCGGATGGTGCTCTAATTCCGAGGAATCCGGGGCCTCGCTGTCGCTCGCACCCGGCGTGATCGGTGCGCGCTGCGCATGCTTCACCGCGGCGCACGTGAACGCCTTCATCCGCCCGGGCGAATTCCCGTCGTGCTTATTTCTTTTCCCAAGGCACATCCGCCACGCCCGCGATCGCATTCGCCCGCCGGGCTTGTACGAACAGCCAATCGCTGAGTCGGTTGAGGTATTTGACGACGAACGAAGTCGCCTCGTCGGGGTGTGAGAGCCTGACGAGCAACCGCTCTGCCCTCCGGCAAACGGTGCGCGCCAGGTGCAGACGGGCCGCAGCTTCAGTTCCGCCCGGCAGGATGAATTGCCTTAGCGGCGCGAGACGCGTCTCGGCGGCGTCAATCTCCTCTTCGAGCCGCGTCACCATTTTCTCATCCAGCGGAGGCAGTGATTTGCGGTGCGGGCTCTGGTCAGGGGTTGCCAGGTGCGAGCCGACTACGAACAACTCATTTTGCACCCGCCTGAGCATGGGCGTCAGTTCCGCCGCCCCCTGCTCAGCGGCTACCATGGCCAGCCCGAGCCCCGCGTTGAGCTCGTCCACCGTGCCGTAGCATTCGATCCGCGCATCCCCCTTGCTCACGCGCGACCCGCCGATCAACCCGGTCGTCCCGTCGTCGCCCGTTTTGGTATATATTTTCATCCACCCCATCGTCACGGCGGATCAAGCGCCGATCAAGCAGGGTCTATTTTTGGACATGAGGCAGGCATTCTTGTCTGCCTCCGAGGTGGGGCAGACATTCTTGTCTCTCATCCTAAGGTGGAGCGGACATTCCTGTCCGTCTTCTCTGGTGGGGCAGACATTTTTGTCTGTCGCGAGTCCGCGAGCGGGGGCATTCCTGCCCCCCGAGCGGACTCGCAATTCTTCGGGTCGGCTCGGGAGGCAAGAATGCCTCCACTCCCCGCTCCGAGACAGACAAGAATGTCTGCCCCACCTTTGAGGAATGCCCTCTACCCGCCGCCACGATGGCCGACGAGAATGTCCGCCCCACGAGAGCCCTCTAACGACTACCCATTTCCCGCCTTTTACTTTTCCTGCCGTGCGCCGTAAGTTTAACCGGTCTATGGCAGACAAGTGGATCGACGGCGCACTCCTCGCAGCAACCACCCGGCAAGAAGTCACGGCAGGAATCCGCGCCCTGGCCGCAAAGGGCAGGGGCGTTCATCTCACGGCTATCCTCGTCGGCTCCACGCCCGCCGGCGAACTCTACGCCCAGCGCCAAGGCCAGGCGTGCGAGGCCGTGGGCATCGCCTACGAGCTGCGCACGCTGCCCGCCGACGCCGATCAGGAGACCGTTGCCGGCGTCATCCAGTCGCTCAACCACGATCCATCCGTCACGGGGATCATGCTCCATTTGCCGCTGCCCCGGCAACTGGATCCGACCGACCTCCAGTATCAGATTGATCCGGTGAAGGACGTCGAAGGCGTCAACCCCGCGAACATCGGCTACGTCGTCTACGGCCACACGCTCATCGCACCCTGCACGGCGATGGCCGTGATCGAGTTGATCAAATCCACGGGCGTCACCCTCCGCGGCGCCGAGGCGGTGGTGGTGGGCGCCAGCGAAATTGCAGGCAAACCCATCGCGCTGCTTCTGACCGAGCAGATGGCGACCGTCACGCTCTGCCACATCGCCACGAAAGACCTCGCCGCACACACCCGCCGGGCGGAGGTGCTCGTGGTGGCGGTGGGGAAGCCCGGGCTCATCACCGCCGACCACGTGCGGGACGGGGCGATCGTGATCGACGTCGGCATCAACCGCGTCACATCCCCCGATGGAACGAAAAAAACGGTGGGCGACGTGGACGCCGAAGCCGTTTATCCCAAAGCGGCCCGCATCACCCCCGTCCCCGGCGGCGTCGGGCCGATGACGGTTGCCATGCTCCTCAAGAATACGCTTCGCAGCGCGGAGCTGTTGGGCACAAATCGGTAACGGTACTTCCCCATCAGTCGCGACGCGGATAATCTGTGGGGATGGGAAGAAGCCAACTCATCGCCTGCCTCGGCGCGTTAATTCTGCTCTCCACCGCTTCGGGTTGTAGCATGTGGCCGCACGCAACGCGGCCCGTGGCGAACGGCCCCAAGTCTTATGTCTGTCGTCGGGCGCCGCACCCGATCGCCATTGACGGCAAAGGCAGCGACCCCGCGTGGGCCGCGGCCGAGTGGTCTACCGATTTCGTCGATATCGAGGGCGCCGCCAAGCCCACGCCGCGATTGCGCACGCGCATGAAAATGCTCTGGGACGACAAGTATTTTTATGTCCTGGCGCAAATGGAAGAGCCGCACGTCTGGGCCACGCTTACCGAGAAAAATTCCATCCTGTACCACGACAACGATTTCGAAGTATTCATGGACCCCGACGCGGATGGGTTCGAATACTACGAATTCGAGATGAACGCCTTGAATACGATCTGGGAGCTCACGCTAAACCGGCCATACCACGCGGGCGGCACGCCGATATTGGGGACGAACCTCCCGGGGCTCAAGTCGGCGGTGTTCGTCGACGGGACCATCAATCAGCCCGACGACGTCGATCGCGGGTGGAGCGTCGAGATCGCGTTCCCCTGGTCGGAACTCGCATCGTACCAGCCGCGAGGCAGCAGTCCGCCCACCCCGGGCGACCGGTGGAGAATGAACTTCTCGCGCGTGGAATGGCCCGTGGAAGTTGTGGGCGGCAAATACCAGAAAGTGGCCGGGCAGCCGGAGAATAATTGGGTCTGGTCGCCGATCGGAATGATCGACATGCACCGGCCCGAGCGGTGGGGATTTGTGAAATTCGTGGGCGGCGAGAAGGAGTCCCGCCGGTGATTAAAGTTGCGATGATCGGCGCGGGAAGCGTCGTCTTCTCCAAGAACCTCACCGCCGACATCCTCGGCTACCCCGAATTTCGCGGCGCAACGTTCAGCTACATGGACGTGGACCGCGAACGGCTGGAAGTCGGCGCGGCGCTGTGCCGCAAGGCAGCGCGGGCGCTGGACGCGCGTCCGCAAATCGAATCAACGCTCGACGTGCGCGAGGCGCTGCGCGGGGCGGACTTCGTTATCAACATGGTGCAGGTCGGCGGGTTCGACTCCACCCTGGTGGACTTCGAGATCCCACGGAAATACGGCCTCCGCTTTACCATCGCCGACACCACCGGCCCCGGCGGAATGTTCCGCGCCCTGCGTACTTATCCCGTCCTCTCGGCCCTCTGTCGGGATATGCAGGAACTCTGCCCGAACGCCACGCTGCTCAATTACTCCAACCCGATGAGCATGAACATGCTCACGATCACGCGCACGAGCGGCGTGCGCGCCGTCGGCCTCTGCCACAGTGTGCAGGGAACGCTCGACCACCTCATGTACCACCTGGGCGAGAATTCCGCCGACATTGCCTTCGTCTGCGCCGGCATCAATCACATGGCCTTCTACCTGCGCCTCGAAAAGAACGGCCAGGACTTGTACCCGCGCCTCTTCGAGGCCATGCGGGATGAGAAGATCTACAACACGGACCGAGTGCGTTTCGAGTTGATGCGGCGACTGGGCTATTTCGTGACCGAGAGCTCCGAGCACAACGCCGAGTACAGTGCTCATTTCATTCCGCACGGCCGCGCGCAAACCGAAGCGTTCGCTGTTCCGATCGACGAATATCTGCGAAGGTGCGACAAGAACGTCGGCGAGTTCGAGCGGATGAAGGCACTGAGCCGAAGTGAAGAGCCGATGGAAGTCCGCCGCAGCCCCGAGTACGGCAGCACGATCATCCACGCGATGGCCACGGGCAAGCCCGCCGTGGTGTACGGCAACATGCCCAACCGCGGCGCAATCGCCAATCTCCCGCCCGGCGCGATCGCCGAAGCGCCGACGCTGGTGGACCGCTCGGGCCTGCGCCTGACGACGGTGGGGGAGCTTCCGCCGCAACTCATCGGCTACATGCAGCCGCACGTGATCCAGCACGAGCTTTTCATCCGCGCCGCGATGGAAGGCCGCCGGGACCACGTCTACCACGCCTCGATGCTCGACCCGCTGACGGCGGCGACGATGCCGCCCGACCGCATCGTGGAAATGTG
>JAQGHP010000415.1 GCA_028288775.1 Phycisphaerales bacterium
TCCGGCCTCCCCTCCGGACGCTTCCCCAAAGTTGAGAGCCCTCAGCCGCGGATCCCCCCGTCCGCGGCTCTTTTTTGCGCTCGTCTATTAAAGACCGTCGCTCCCGGCGACCGCTGAAGCGGGCGCATCGCGGAAGCAGAAAAGGATTATCGGACGGAACCTTAGGTTATTGAGCGTCTCGCACCCGATTCTGCACTCTTCACTCTGCATTCTGCACTTCTTCTCACTTTCCCATTTGCCTTCCCCCCGAATGTATTGTCAGTTCGGGTTGCCATGAAACTGAACACGCAAAAAGTGGTGTATCTGGGGGTGCTGGGGCTGGCCGCGGTGGCATTTGCCGCCGATCGCTGGTTCTTTTCACCGGCGGCCGCTTCGGCGCAGACCGTTACGCAGAGCCAGGCAACTGGCAGCAATGCCGCGGGCACCCCGAAGATTGCCGTCGCCGCCACGGCCCAGGACGGCCTGGCGGGACTCGCATCGCTTTCGCAGCGGCTGCAGGCCGCCGCCGACAGCGATGGCGTGGATGTGACGCAGGTAAAAGACGCGTTTCGTCCTTCCACCGTCTGGGTGAGCAAGCCGGAGACTTCGGCGAAAGGCGTCACGACCGCCGATCACTTTCGTTCGCAGCATCAGTTGCTCGCGGTGATGAGCGGCACGCGGGGCGGGATCGCGATTATCAATGGGAAAACCGTCCGCCGGGGACAGACAATCGATGGCTTCCGCCTGACGAGCGTGCGGGAGCGGTCGGCGGTTTTTGAGAACACGGACGGCGTTGTCGAACTGGCCCTTACCAAGGAGTCAGACGCTTCGACCGATAATGCCGTCGTCCGCGCCATCGCCCCGGGCAATGTCTGGGGCGGGCAGTAAGAAGCCTGCCACATCGGACAATCGGAATCAACGGATTTCACACACTTAAGTGAACTGCTCCAGTGGACGATGCTAACTACGGCGAGGGGAGGGAAACAATCGTTCTGAAGGAGTAGGCCATGAATCGTGTGAGCAAGAAGAAATACAATGCGTTCAGTTTGATCGAACTGGTGATCGTGGTCGTGATCATCGGCATCATTGCCGCGATCGCGATCCCCAAGATGAGCAAGGGCAGCGCGGGTGCCTCCGAAAGCGCCCTCGCCGGCGACATGACCCTCTGGCGTCAGGCCATGGACATGTACCAGAACGAGCACGGCGGGGTCTTCCCCGACCTGACGAACGTCGTCAACCAGCTCACGCAGTTCACGAACTCCGACGGCAGCGTCCAGGGCGCGAAGAACACCACGACCGGCGTGGTCTACGGCCCGTACATGCGGGCGATCCCCCCGCTTCCCGTCGGTCCCGCCGCCGTGAAGGGCTCGACCGCGATCGCCGGTACCGCCGGCACCAGCAACGGCTGGATCTACGACGGCGCCGGCAACATCAGCCCGAACACCCCCGCCAGCGGCACCGGCAGCACCGACTCCAGCGGCAAGCTCTTCAGCAGCTACTAGCCGCGATCAGAACGCACTCCTCGCCGATCAACCCGCCCGTTCCGCTTCATTGCGGACGGGCGGGATTGTTTTTTGGGGGCACTCCCTTTCCTGCGTACGGCACCTCAGTTTTGCCGCCAATCGGGCCGATAGTTTAATAGACGGCCCTGTGCGCTCCGCGGCCGGAGGCATTCCGGCGGTCTTTTTGCGGGTAGATGTAATGCACAAACGCAGGATCCTTGTTGTTGACGACGAAATGTACGTGACGCAAATTCTCGCGTTCAACCTGCGCCGGGTCGGCGACGAAGTGCTCACCGCCGACGATGGCGAGCAGGCGCTCGGGTTGGCACGGGAACATCTGCCCGACCTCATCATCGCCGACTACCAAATGCCCCGGCTCGACGGGCTGGGGATGTGCATCCGCCTGCGGCAAGACCCGCGCACCGCGAACATCCCCGTGCTCATGCTCACGGCCCGCAAGCACCGCCTGAACCCCGAAGACCTGGCTCAGGCCGGCGTGCAATTTGTCCTGGCAAAACCTTTTAGCGCCCGGGAACTCATGGCGCGCGTCGAAGAGCTGGTCGGTCCGTCTTCGGGAGCTGCAACACCAGCGCTGCGGGGGGATAGTGCGGCGGTGGCCTGAGCCGCCCCACACGAGGAAACACACCATGAGCCTCGTCCCCGACGTTGACCGTTCCGCTGCCGATGGCGACCGCCTGGCCGCCCGCTGCCGCGAGTTAAACCTGCCCTTGTGGCGCTTTGGGTCGGCGGCCGAATTGCTCCGCGAGCCACAAGGCCCGCACGACCTCCTCGCGTTCCTCCATTCCCCCGCCGTGCGTGCGGCGATCGAAAACGCCGCCCGCTCCGCCCTGACCTCGGAAGTTGGGGCCGAGTCGGAATTGTTCCCCGGCTGCCACCTTATTCCCCTCATCGATTCCGAAGGTTCAAGGCGCACCGGCGTGAGCATCGGCCTGGTCCTGGGCCCGGGCGCTTCGAATTCCGCCGACTTCGTCCGCCTTTGCACGTCGGCGGGGCTCGATCCCGAGAGCTTTCGGGCGGTGCTGGACGCACACCTGCTTCGATCCGACCTCGCCTCCCCCCGCACCGCGGCAGCGCTGCGCTGGAGCCACGAAGACATCGCCCGCGTCCGCCGCGACGGCCGAACGCTGGATCAGTTCAGCGACAAGCTTCTGCAAGCGTACGAAGAGATCAATCTCCTGTTCCGCCTCGCGCGGTTCCTCAACTGCGTGAGCGAGCCGGCGGAGCTCTTGCGCGTGTTTTGCAATCAGCTCCACCAGGTGCTCCCGTTCCGCTGGATCGCGATTCGATTCGACCCGCAGGGAACCCAGGTGCGCGAGCTGACTGACGGCCTGTTCACCGCCGGCGAACTCCCCTGCCCGCGCGAGCAGTTCGCGCAGCTCTGCTCCCAAACGCTCGGGCGTTTCAACGGCGTGCAGAATTGGGTCAGGCTCCTGGAACCGGGCGCGGACGAGCTGGCGGCCCTGGCCGGTGCTGATGTGCTGGCCGAGCCGGTGACGCACGATGGGCGTGTGATCGCGGCCTTGTTGGCAGGCAACAAGCAGGGCGACGACCTGCAGATCAGCAGTGCCGAAACGCAGTTCATCGACGCAACGGCGGGGTTCCTGGGCGTGTTCCACGAGAACATCTCCCGCCTCGCCGAGCAGCAGGCGTTTTTCTTCGGGACCGTGCGGGCCCTGACGGCGTCCATCGACGCCAAGGATCGCTACACCCGCGGCCACAGCGAACGCGTCGCCGTGCTCGCGGCGCGGGCCGCGGCGGCCATCGGCCTTCCCCGCAAGACGGTCGAGCAATACCACATTGCCGGCCTCGTTCACGATGTCGGCAAGATCGGAATTCCCGAGGCCGTGCTCACCAAGACCGGCCGCCTTACGTCCGAGGAATTCGAGCACATCAAGAAGCACCCGGAGACCGGGTACGGCATCCTCAAGGACATTCCCGCACTGACCGATGTGCTGCCCGGCGTGCTGCACCACCATGAACGCTGGGACGGCGGCGGATACCCGCACAAGATCGCGCGCGAGGATATCCCGCTGATCGGCCGCGTGTTGGCGCTGGCGGATACGTTTGACGCGATGAGTTCCAACCGCTCCTACCGCCCCGCCATGCCGCGGGAGCAGGTGATTGCCGAAATCCGCCGCTGCGCGGGGACCCAGTTCGACCCGGCCCTCGTGCCGGCATTCTGCGGGCTGGATTTTTCAGAGTTCGATCGCGTGCTCAAGCAGCACCAATCCGCCGGTGCGATCGCGGCATAGATGCAGCGCCTGCCCAAAGATACGGTAGTGGGCCCGTTTTACAAGACGCGTGCCACCGGTCTCGGAGTACCGCGACCTGTTTCCCCGGACTTTTCCAACTGACCCCGGTCCCGATGCACGGCGGTGAAGCCCCATTGCCCATTTCTGCAAAGTGCCAAAATCGGGGCAATCATGGGCAATGATGGGCAATGGGCCACCGGACCGCGGGTTGCATTTTCTTCCGCAAAATATTACTTTGGAATGACTTACGAGAATTCATCCGAGATCCCTTCTCAGTTCGTTTTGCAAGCTAAATTTCTGGCAATATTACAATAAATTGCCCCTCTTTTGCCCCGATATTGCCCGTCTATTGCCCCAATTCAGCGCGCGATGGGCAATGGGCCGCCGAGAGGCAATGCCCGCCACACAGGCATTGTGTAGCCTATCTCACACGTCGTGCGACTCAACTCTTCCCATCCTGCCAAACAAGAATTCATTAGACTTACGTTCTGCTGCTCTGTAGATTCATGCTCGCTTCGGCACGTCGCCGATGGTTTCTACATCTTTACGCAGTGAACGCGGGCAAATCGTTCACCATCGATAGAGAAACTTAATTCAGGTCTGCCCCGTCGCCGACGGCATGGGCGCGTTTTCTCCCTTTTCCGGGGAACGCCCGCGCGGTCGGGTCGTGGGCTCAAGGTTGTGGGAAAGGTTGCATTATGATGTTCGAAACTTTGGAAGGTCGTCGGCTCTTGTCGGGGGTTGTCGCCACTCAAGTCGGCGATACGGTCGTCTATCAGCTCCCGGACGGGGGAACCGGGATACACGTCGTTGAAAACGCAAACACCGTATTCGCGCAAGACGTGAATTTTGCTCAAGTCGGCCCCGTATTCTCCGGCGTCAACCACGTCGTCATCAAGGGCGGGTCAGGGGACGACATCATCCACTATACCGGCGACAACCAGGCCAACGTGGTGATCAGCGGCGGCGCTGGAAATGACACCATCGTTGTAGACACCTTGACCGACACGGCACCGACGAGCTTCATCGATGGCGGCGACGGAAATGACTTCATCATCGTCCTGGGTGGAAAAGACAGCGTGGTCTACGGCGGCAACGGAGACGACACCCTCGCCTCGGCCGGCGGCATCGATCAGCTCATCGATGGCGGCAACGGGAAAGACACCATTATCGCCTTCGCCAACGATTCGATCGTGACCGGCGGCAACGGGACTGATTTCGTCGCTGTCATCGGTTCCGACGATCTTGCCCTCGGTGGAAACGGCAAAGACATCGTCGTAACGACCCAAACCGACCAGGTTATCGCCCTGCAAGAGCAGGTCGCCGGCGTCCTCGACGGATTGCCGGGCGGTCTTTTCTGAACGAACGAACAAGAAATCGACCGTCAAGCAGGCCCCGATTTCGGGGCCTGCTTTTTTGTTCAACGTTACGGCGCAGTTTCCCACCGCCAACTCCCCGACACAGGCGCCAGCGATGTGCCCGTGAAGCCGGGGGGCGGGTTCTTGTAAAAACTCGAATCGTAGGTCAGCGTTATGCTGGTAAACGCCGAACCTGTATAGGTGCCGCCTACCACGAGCGCGCCGTTGAAGTTCGGGGCCGAGCTGGTGGTCAGGTTGCCGGAGACATAAACCAAGCCATCGAACCGCGACGGGTACTGCGTGGTGTAAGTCGTGTCCGTCACCCCCTGGTACGCCGCGCCGGATTGATTGTAGTTAATGCTTGCGACATTGGCGTTGCCCGTCGCAGAGTTATCGGCAAGATTCGTGGCCGCGGTCTTGATCGTGATCGCCCCCTGCACCATCAAGACCGGGTAGCCGCTCGATCCCTGTTGGAAGTAGTTCGAACTCTGGATCGTCGAGCCCGAACCGACATTCAGGAGCACCAGCGTGCCGACGACCCGACAGAACGCGACTTGAATCACCTTGCTCTGGCAGTCGATCACGTAAATGCCACTAGCGTTGGTCGCGCCACCCAGCGAATTGACCGATGAGGAAAGCACACGATAAAAGCACTGCGACGTCGTCCCCGAGACCGGCAGGCTTCCGATGCTAATGCTCGTGCCGTTGGTCTTGTAGAAGTCGAACACGTGCGTCGAATCGGGAAACGTGCGCGCGGTGGCAAGGCCGTTGTGCGTGCCCGTGCCGGTGCAGCCAGTCACCGTTGTCACAGCCTCCACATTCAGCGCGTTGAAGCTGTTGGAGTTGCCGGTGACCGAAACGTTGCTGGCGACGATGCCCGAGCCGGTG
>JAQGHP010000448.1 GCA_028288775.1 Phycisphaerales bacterium
CCCATCACCTGCGAAAGATACTTCTCCGCCATCCCCCTCACCCGGCGGGAATCCGTCACGTACGAATACCCCAAAATCACCAGCCCAAACCCCAGCAACAAGAGCAGCATCCCCACCCGCCGAAAACGCCCGCACCGCGGACTAAACGGATGCCCCGCCCGCCAAGTGCGGCTGAAGAGCTGGTCGGCGCTAACGCAATATCTGGACATGATTCCTTGTTCGAGACACGGACCGACGACGCCGCGGGCGATAGAGAATGAAACGTGGATCTGAAACGTGAAGACGTGAAACGTGAGAAGACTCCGCTTGCCGACGTCTTCTCACGTTTCACGTCTTCATGTTTCAACCTCACCTTTCCATTTTCGCGTCATCCTCCCGCGCCGTCCCGCGACCGATCCCTCTTCCATCTCCCCACATACGCACCGAACACGCTCGCCGCCACTATTGCCATCGGCGGCTCTGCGGGGAGCCGATAACGTAGGGATCCGATTGTCAGACCGTGTACTGCCGTAAGATATATCGCCGGGAGCAGCAAGAACACCTTTGCCGAGCGCCGCAGGCTCCCGCGCCATATACCCCATACAACCAGCACATCCAGCGGCACCGAATACGCCGCACCCGCCCACCGGTACAAAGGCTTCCCGAACTGCTCGCTCAACGGCATGGGTGACCACGTCCGCTTCACCTTCGCCCATACCAGTTCCGGCACGCGCTCCGGATGTTCCCGCACGTATTCCGTCGCCAGAATCTGCAAGTACTGCGATCGCCCCACCTCCCCCATCGACCGCAACTGCGGCAGCCGTTTCACGAACCGCTGGTCGCTCGCCCCCGTCGCGTCGGGATTGTACCCGTCGTACAGCGTGATCCCCGCGTTCGTATCCGTTAAGACCCACTGATGCAGAACACGATAGTTCCGCAGCGCCCAGGGCGTGAGCACCAGCAGCACCAAAAGCAGCATGGTCGTCCCCACCGGCAGCGGCCAGCGCAGCCGGGGAACCACCGCTCCTTGGTACGCCCCCCCGCGCCGCGAGTTCACGAACGCCGCCGCGATCCCCAGCACTACCGGCAGCCCCGCCGCCGAGGGCCTCACCAACACCCCCAGCGCCAACAGCAACCCTCCCGCCAGCCAGACCAACGTCCGCGGCCGCGACCACTGCGACCCATTCCCCGCGACGATCAATACCATCCCCCAGGCCAACATGGCTACATACAAAGTCTCCGACAGCACCAATCCGCTAAAGAAAACAAGGTAAGGATTCACCGCCACGAGCCCCGCCGCCACCAGCGGCCCCGCCGTGCCGGTCTTCCCACCGCGCTCCCCCCCTTCCCGGCCCCGTGTTCCCCCCGCCGCCCCCCGCCCCGTACCGGGCATCACCAACCGCGCCAGCAGATACACGGCCAACACCGTCCCCGTATCCAGCACGGCCTGAGCCGCCCGGATTACACGCACGTTCCCCCCACACGCCGCGACGAACAACGGATACCCCGGCATCCGATATGCCACGGCCACGTCCGCAAACCGCCGATCCAAAAACGCCATTCCCCGCCCGGCGAGCAGGTTCCTCCCGATCTCCAGATACTCCCTCTGGTCCGGCAGCGCCGCAATTGCCCCCTCATCCACCGGCCGCGAAAGCCCCCACCCCAGCCGCAGCAGCAGCCCAAGGAGCAGAATGCCCCCAAGCCAAACCCGCCGCATGCGTGAAGAAAAGTAAGGTTCACCCGCCACACCCCTACCCTACCCCAGCCCCCGCCCCGGTCCAAGCCGGCCCCCGCCCCGCGTCCCCGGCCGAGGTCTCGCTTTGTCACACAATGTCCCGCTTTTCGATTCTGGACATTTAATAATCTTGCTAAAAATTGGCCGAACCTCTGTCCTCACAGTCCCTTACCCCGCGCACGAAAAATGCCTTGCGTTCGCGACTGGGGCATAGCCACTATCGATTTAACTGGCAAGTCATTTACCGAAGCATCCACCGCCCGAAAGGGCGTTGCCACACCACGGCGGGGTCGGACCTGGTCGCCTGCATCGGTAAGCCGTCGGAGAAGTGAACGCGAAAACACCAAGGAGTCCAAAGCACAAACCGCCAGAAAATGCGAAATGTATCCGGCTACTTACGTACGTCGAACTCCCGTACGCGCTCATTCCGCGGACAGGGTCAGAATAGTCTCGGCAGGTTCGCTAATGACTTCGTATTGTGGCTCGGGCTTGTCGTGTTCGAACCGGTCCGGGCCGATCCTGCGAACGACTTCGAAGAACGCCATGCTTGGTCCCGTTTGCTTCGCCGCCATGAGGCCTTCGATTTCCCATTTCAAGGCGGCGAATTGAATCGAATACGTGCCATCTACGGGGCGGCTATGAAATGGAGAGAAGAAGACCGCGCGTTTGTCGCCCTTGTAGCAAACCAACCGTACGCCGTATTCTCCGGGGTTATTGAAATGGCCGGTCAACTCCTTGATTTTGACCTTTCCGGTCAGCGGCTTCGCCAGGCCCCAGGCACCGCCGCCGTCGATCGTCGGCGTGGTCATTTCAACTTCCGCAGGCATTCGTAGCACCCTCGACGGGAAGGCGGCGAAGACCGCGGACATTTCTGGAATCTTCATCGCAGCGGACTGATCGGCCGTCAGCTCAACGGGGAATGCCTTGCCGTCCTGCACGCTGAGGAACGTGGCTTTTCCCGACAGCATCAGGCCGGGCCCAAAGGTGATCGTAAAATCGTCGCCGGCGGCCAGACTCGCGTCGACCTTTCCGCTCATTTGTTTCACCAGAACATTATCCGCGCCGCCGGGCTCGGGCTGGAGCGCGTTGCTTTTCTTGAGCCACCCCACGAGTTCTTCGCGCAATTTCAGCGGTTTGGGGTCCGGCCCCATCGATTTGAGTTTCATGCCCATGAAGCCGCGTATTTCATGGAAGATCCGCGTGGCGGGGACGGGCAAATAAGCAGTTTCGATTTGAACGAGATCGCCCGGTTTGAGCTTCCCGGCTTCGTCTGCCACCGGCCCGCCGAAAGCCACGATGATGGGGACCATGGATCCGCTTCCGGGCTCACGCGGTACTATGACGGCTGAAGCGAGTGTTTTGCCGTCGGTGCCTTTGCGGACCGTCACGTGATCAACACGCCCCTGCAAAATGATGTCGTCCACCGTATATTTTTCCGACGCCTTGTCGTAGTCACGCGCAAAATCCCCCACCACATTGGCCGCCTCGACGACGGGAGTCGGCGGCGTGGTCTGAGGCTTTGTCTGGCCCCCGGCAGGTGAGGCAGTTTGAACTAAAACAGCGACGATCCCGACTGCCGCAAGACCTCGGGTGAGAAATCCAAATTTCATATGGGACCCTTCGGCGGACAGGAGGACCGCCCGGTGAGTTCCCCTCGTGATATCTTGCCGAATAGAATGGCGATCAACTCCCCGCCTTCATGATCACCCCGCCCACAACCATCGTGAGATATCCGGCCAGGGGGAACGTGGGGAAGAAGTGGAACACGTTCCCGCACCAGAGAACGACGCCTAGCGCGATGACCACTCCGCCGATGAATTTAGCCATGGAAGCCTCCCTTTGAGGCGTGCATTATGCCAGCGGATTTGTACTTGGCAAGAACCGGTCATGCAGGGGCGCCTTGCGGCGGGTTCTCATTTCATCGTTTCCCGCAGATCAACCAAAACCTTATCCGCGGCGTCCACGCGGATCACACCCAATCGCGGGTACTCGATCTCCAAAATCACATACACGGTGAGGCTCGCGACGGCGGCGAAGCCGATGATGTGGATCCATAGCCGCGATTTCGCGCGGGACATGCCCAGGCCGGCGAGGAAGGCGCAGGCCAGCGCCAGGAGGAAGAGCATCGCGAAGATAATTCCCGGCGGATGCATGTACATGACCGCGGTGCGCGTCGTCGAAATGTCGAACATCGAATTCAACGCCGACAATACCAATTCCGTCGTCGCGGGGTCGTTCTGTCGGCGGACGCCTTCCACCGCCCCGGTCCCCGGGATTGGCGCCCTCGGCCTCCCCCGCGGTGGCCCGACGGCCCAGCCGCCTGCCAAGCTCCAGGCACAGCAGCATGCCGGCAAACAAGACGGCGGACTCGGGCAATGCCCGGTCGGTGAACGGCATTTCGCAAGCACCCTTGCCTGGCTCAACTCTTGCAGCCCGCTCGCAGCCGCTCCGACGAATTCGCGGCTTATCCCGTCGTGCCCGGGGGCAAACAGGATGGCACAAATTTCAGCAAAAAGTGAAATGCGGGGTTGCCGCGCGTCCGGTGAAGATGCCCGCCTTCTGGTCGCTCGGCCTCAGCCGGGAGCCCGGCGGGCAACTGTTCAGGCCGCGATCCTTTTGACGCAGGCATGCCTATATGTTCGATCATTTGAAAATACCGGCCAGGCTCAGGACCATCGGCTTGCTGATCGTGAGCGCTTTCAAGGAGTGGGTTCGCGATCGCTGCAGCATGATGGCCGCGGCGATGTCGTTTAACCTCATGCTGGCGATCGCGCCACTCATCGGCATCGCGGTCTGGCTCGCGGACCGAATCTTCGGCACTCCATGGACGCAGTCGGCGATATATCCCGTCCTTCTGGCATGGTACGGGCCGCGATGGGCGGCCCTCCTCCGATTCCTCCTGTCACGGACGGGCAACGTGGGACCGGAGAGACTCTTTGAGGTGGGCGTTCTGGCCGCCTTCGGGCTGATCTACGGCGCATCGGGGTTCTTCCTGCAATTGCAGAATGCCTTGGGAACAATTTGGGGCGTCCGCCGGGCGGTGGCGCTGTTTACCGTGCATTTTCGCAAACACGTGTTCGGGTTGGGATACGCCGTGGTGAGCGCGATGATCGGCTTCGCGGGGATGGCCGTTCGAGCGAAGATTTTCGCCGTCAGTCATGCGATGGGGTCGCCATCGGCAGCCGCGGCGATCCGATGGGTCGGCGGCGGCATCGTCGCGTTTGGGACCTTCTGGGCGCTGATGCTGTTCCTGTTCAAGGTTCTTCCCCCGGTGCGGCTGACGTGGAGGCAGCTCATGCCCTGGGCAGCGCTGACCGCAGCCTTGCACCTGGCGGGAGTGCAGGTCCTCCATTGGATCGTGCGACACGACCCTGCCACGAGCCTCGTCGAATCCCTGGTGATGCTGCTGCTTTGGTTCTATTACGCCAGCGGCGTCTTTCTCTACGGCGCGCAGCTCATGCGCGTCTGGCTTCAGAGTCACCAGGACATCGCGAGGAAATAGTGGTTTTCCCCCCGCTGGCATGACCCGTATGAACACGACAAAACGCGGGCAATGAACCATATTGGGGCTAGGATCAGGGTGAATCGCTCAGCGTCGGCGACGCGCATTTTGTAAAAGCGTATACTGTAGGGTGGGCGTGCCCGCCCACCGTTGATCGCGGATGGCCAAAGGGAGTGAAAGCATATGCCCCAACAAACCGACACCCCCCTGCCGCTGAAAGGCCGCGAGATCATCGTCGCCGTTTGCGGCGGGATCGCGGCGTACAAGTCCGCCGACGTCGTCAGCAAGCTGGTACAGCTCGGCGCGGGCGTGACGGTTTGCATGACCGGCGGGGCGCAGAAGTTCGTGACGCCGCTGACGTTCGAGGCCCTCTCGGGCCGGCCGGTGCATACTGGCACTTTCGATCTTGTCGAAAGCTCCGACCCGCAGCACATCGCCCTCACAGAGCGGGCCGATCTGATGCTCGTCGCTCCGGCGACCAACAACATCATCGCGAAGGTCGCCCATGGGTTGTGCGATGATCTGGTGAGCCTGATGGTGTGTGCCGCGGCGTGCCCGGTGGTCTTCGCCCCGGCGATGAACAACCGCATGTGGGAACACCCGGTAGCGCAGGAAAATTTCGCAAAACTCGCCAACCTCGGCTACCGCTTCATCGGCCCCGAGGCCGGCTGGCTCGCCTGCAGGAACGTGGGGAAGGGGAGATTGAGCGAGCCGCAGAAAATTGTCGATCAGGTGGTGAAGATGCTGACTGATCCGTCGGCCATGCCGCCGGTGGTGGGAGGGGCGGAAGAGAAGGCGGCCGAGGCGAGCGAGGAAGATCAATAAGTTTGGCGAGAGCCTTGCCGATATTGCGATATCGCCACTCCGGTCCCCTCTCCCTTGTACTCGGGGGAGAGGGTTAGGGTGAGGGGCGGAACGGAGGAAACGCTGAATGCTAAATGCTGAACGCTGAATGGGCAGAGCTCCCGCATTTGTTCAGCATTCAGGGTTCATCGTTCAGCATTTCCTCACGCCCGGCCCCTCACCCCTGCCCTCTCCCCCGAGTACGAGGGAGAGGGAGAAGGACGCGAAAGCCAATGTAGAGTGGGTGTACTCGCCCACCGGATGCCCAATCGAAACCAAAACGGTGGGCGAGTACGCCCACCCTACGCTGAATGCGGAATAGAAGAACGAAACGAACTTTTCGACGAATTCCGTTCAGCACTCCTCATTCAGCACTTCCTGATTATGCGCGTCCTCATTACAGCCGGCCCAACCCGCGAGCCCATCGACGCCGTCCGCTACATCGGCAACCGCAGCAGCGGGCAGATGGGCGCGGCGCTTGCGCTCGCGGCTGCCCGCGCTGGCCACGCGGCGACGCTCATTCTCGGCCCCGTCACGGCGCCGATGCCGCCCGGCATGCGGCGAATTGACGTCGAGACGGCCGCCCAGATGCACGATGCGGTGATCCATGAATTTCCTTCCCACGACCTGCTTATCATGGCCGCGGCGGTTGCGGACTATCGTCCGAAACACGTCCTATCCGGCAAACTCGCGCGTGAGGGTACGCTGACGATTGAATGCGAGGCGACCGAGGACATCCTCGCCGCCGCGGGGGCGATGAAGCGTATGGACCAGCGCACCCTCGGCTTCAGCCTCGAGACGCGCGGGAACCTCGACCGCTCCCGCGAAAAGCTCCTCCGCAAGCGGCTCGACCTGATCGTCTACAACGCCACCGACACGATGAACAGCGCCACGATCGAATCGGTGCTGCTCTGGC
>JAQGHP010000524.1 GCA_028288775.1 Phycisphaerales bacterium
CCGAGGTATGCGAGATTCGGATCGGCAGCATCTACTTTGGGACGCCCTCCGCGAAGAATACGGACCCGAGTCGGTGCGACGAGTGGGCACTCTTCTGGCCTTTACCCCCGACGACTGGGACCTCGGCGCCGACTCCGGCGCTGATTAAGTGAATGGCTACCTCGTAAATGCTCTCGTCGACGAGCTCCTCGCGCTCGTCTCGATGGTGCACCTGCTAATGGATAGGCTTTGGCCTACGAAAGCTCATCCGCGGTGACACACGGGCCGAAGAGGGCGTTGAAGCCAGTTTTGGACGAGAGCGCGGGGCGCGGAGCGTCTTCCACGGGGGGGACGGTCGCGGGGGCGGGTCCGGCGAGAATTTCGATTGCAATCGGCTCGGGCTCGGGTTCAACCACCACGGCTGACAATTGCGGGATGCGGGCGAACGAGGCGTCTTCCGCGCGGGCGGGGAGGGCGGCCTCGGCGTCGACGCGGACGAGCAGGCCGCCGGGCTCGAAGACGCCGTGTCCATCGATCAGCATTCTGCGCCCGACGGAGCCGACCACCGGCGACGGGCCGGCCGCGGCCCAGGTGCAGGGAACTACCGCGCCCTCGGCGACGAGCAGGCGGAAGCCATCGCCGCCGTCGGCTACGCGTTCGACCAGCCCGGCCACGCGCACGCGCTGGCGAATGACCGCCGGCTCGGGGGGTTCGGGCTCGATTTCCGCCTCGTCCTCGGGGGATTCCAGCGCGATAATTTCCACCATTTTCCCGACGAGCGGCTCGAGCTCGGGCATTTGCGGGACGGGTGCGTCCAAACGCTTCCAGATCCGAACTGCGATCATGGATCACCTCCGGCGGCGTCGAACCATTCGTGCCGCCAGAAACGATGTATTATCCGCCGGGGGCCAAAACAACACCGTTTGTAACGAACGGGCAAGACGCTCCGAATGCCCGGCCGGGGCAACCCCGGCAAGGCTGCGAATATCGGCGAAATCGGCATTCTTTAACGTTGAGTACTGCTCGAAGCGCTGCAAGAGCCCGCGCGGGTTTGAGCATTTGTTTAGCCGCCCCGCTTGCGGGGCGTTTTTCTTTTGCCTGGGCGAAACGCGCGCCGCTTGCGGGGTGGCTCAACGGTTAAGTCTGGACGTGTCTTGGCACCGCGTAACACAGGAGTCGGAAGACTGAAGCGCACGCGGAACCATTGCTTGCCATCCGTCGCGTGGTCGGGAAAGAGCTCGAAGAGCGCCGCGCGCAGAGCCGCGATCGTATCGAACCCGTCCGCCTGCGCGTCGATGTCGGACAGCCGATCCAACTCGACCGGCTCCACCCCCTCGACGTTCAGCCACCCCAAGCCCAGGGCATACACGCGCTTCCCCGCACAAAGCTGCGGCCTGGCCCACCGCCTGATGGTCGTCTGCTTGCGGCCGGCGCGGATGGCGTCCTGCAAATGCTTTTTGAAGAAGAGTTGGGACATGGGAGTTTGCCCATCCAAAGATGCAGCGTCGAGAGCTGAGAATGAATCGGCCGCCGGCAATTCCCAATCGCCTCAGGCATAATTTTATTGCTTTCCATACTACACCCACTTTGCCGTCGCGATCCATGAGAGATAAGGTTGGTGCATGAGCAAAGCCGAAATTCTGGCCGAGCTGCCGACGCTCAATGCCGAGGAGCGGAAACATATTTTCGAGCGGCTGTGTGAACTCCAGGAAGAGGATCTTCTCCACGGGGTCGGTCCGACGCTGGAGGAAACGCGGATGCTGGATGCGGCACTCGCTGATTTTCGCCGCGACGGGGGGGTTGGATCGCCCTGGCGCGACGTCGTTGTGCGAATCCGCTCTTCGCGTGTTTCGTAAGCGAAACGGCCGTACGCGATTCATACTTTGTGGTGCAGGCTTTTAGCCTGCGTTCGCAGCCTGAAAGGCTGCACCACAAGCCTGTGTCCTCCGCTCGCATTTTTCCCGCCTGTAACCCTTCCCCCGGTTGTCGCGTACACTGTTTCAGATGCCACGGGACGCTGCCGTCCCAGGCGCCTGCGAATATGCGACTGCTTCCCTCACTATTGCTCGCCTTGCTGGGCTTTACGCCGTTATTGCGGGCGACCGCGCTCGACCCGAAACAGCTCCCGGCGGAGGCGTGCTGGTACATTCACGTGGACGTGGACGCGGCCAACGCATCCAGCGTCAGCAAGAGCATTCGCGACGCATGGCTCGCCCGGCCGGAAGGACGCGAAGCCATCGCCAAGGTCCGTGAGGTCATCGGGATCGACCCGATCCGTGACGTCCATGGAATCACCGTTTACGGCACCAGCTACGCCCCCGACGCCGGCGTGGTCATCGTTCGCGGCAAGGTCGATCGGGCCAAGCTGCTGGCACTCATCAAGAACGCGCCGGACTACCGCGTCGAGACGGCTGGCGAACGCGAAATTTATCTTTGGACCGAAGCCCGCCAGGGCAACGAGCACGACGCAGACCATCCAGCCAGGACCTCGGCGGGGGCGTTCTTCGGCGATGACATGGTCGTGATCGGCCCGGGCCAAAAGCCCGTGAGCGCGGCCCTTGATGTGCTGGAGAGCAAGTCGCCGGGGCTGGGGAAGGATTCGCCGCTGGCGATCCCGGCGGCCGAGGGGAGCGTCATTCAGGCCGCCGCAGCCGGGTTGGCCGACGCGAAGAAACTGCCGCTCAATTCGCCCGTACTGCGGCAATGTGACTACGGCACGCTCGCGGTCGGCGAGTTGAACGGGAACGTCTTCCTGCACGGAAGAATCGTGACCAAGTCGGCAGACGTCGCTTCACAAATCCGCGCCCTGGCCGAAGGGGCGAAGGCGATGGCGGCGCTGCAGTCGAACGAAAATTTCGACGCCGGCCGATTACTCGCGCCGCTGAAAGTGGCCGCGGACGACAAGACGGTGAAGCTCGATTGGAGTTTCCCGGCGAAGGAAGTCGTGAAGTGGGTCGAAGCGGAAGAAGCCAAACGGCTGTCGCCCACGCCGGCTCCCACGGCCGTGCAGCCGGCAACTCCACAGGGAGGGAAAGGCCAGTGAGCCGCTCGTTCAACCTCCCGGCGCATGCGGCGACTTCGGAAGCCGCCGGGGCGTTCATGCGCGACGAGGAACTGGCGGGCAAGGCGCGCGACGGGTCCCGCGAGAGTTTTGACGAGCTGGCCCGACGGTTTCAAGTGCGGCTGTTGCGGTTCCTGCAGCGGCACGTGAGCGCGGCCGCGGACGCCGAGGATTTGTTGCAGGAAGCCTTCGTCCGCGCCTACCAGAACCTTAACCGCTACGACGCAAAGCGGCCGTTCGCCACGTGGCTGTTCACGATCGCGCATCGCATCGCGGTGAGCCACCATCGCCGCAACAAGTCGGCGGCGCACGCGCAGGAAGTCATCGCGGACCGGATGCGCGGCGCGGAATACGCAGAGCCCGGGCGGGAGATTGCAGACGCCGAGATCAAGCAGATTTTCTGGGAGACCGCCCGCCGGGTGCTCTCTCCCGAGCAATTCGACGCGACGTGGTTGTTTTACGTCGAGGAGATGCCCGCCAAGCAGATCGCCGAGGTGATGGGGCGGTCGTGGGTGTCGGTAAAGACGATTCTCTTCCGCGCCCGCAAACGGCTCGCGCCGGGCTTGCAGTCGTTGGAAGAATCGGAGGAGCCCCAAGGGCGCAACGTGACGAACGCGAGAATGACTTTGGCAAGGGTGTAATGAGGCCGTAGGGTGGGCGTACTCGCCCACCGTGTCCGCGCGAACGACGCAGGCGAAGGTGGGCGAGTACACCCACCCTACATGCGTGCGGAACGCTTTCTCCCTCTCCCTCGTACCCGGGGGAGAGGGCAGGGGTGAGGGGCCGGGCGTGAAGAGGCGCGATTTGGAAAAACGCGCGAGTCGACGTCCCGCCCCTCACCCTAACCCTCTCCCCCGAGTACGAGGGAGAGGGGATCGGAAGGAGCCCGTAGGTGGGCGTACTCGCCCAATCGTCAGCACCGGAAGCATTATGAACGATCTGAGCAGACAACTCGCCCAACAGGCCCGGCGGGAAGCCGAACGGGCGACGCCGGCGTTTTCCGAGGCACTTCATGCCCGCATCATGCGGGCGGTGGACGCGGCGGATGCGCATGCGGCGGAAGCGGAAGGGGGGGCGCTTCCCCGCCGTCGCCCGGCGCTCGTCATTGGACTGCGGCATCCTTGGCGCGTGGCGCTGGCGGCGGCCGCGTGTGTCGCGCTGGCGCTGTCGCCGGTTGGCTTGCGGCTGCTGGGGCCGCAGGCTCCGAAAGTCGTCATCACTCCCACCCCGGTTCATCCCGCTCCGGTCGCGGTCATGCAGGCCGATCCGTTTGTGCTCAACCGCAAGGCCCGGCAGGTCAACGATCAGGTGAAGGACGTGGTCGAAACCGCCATGGCCGAGCAGCAATGGGCCGGGCTCGATCAGGATGTGCGGGTCGCGACGCGCTACCTGGTGGATCAGGTGCCGTTCCGGGCGGCGTTCGAAAACGGCGGCCGCGAGCATTAACGGCGTATGAAGACCCATTCCATAACCCGTTCGCGAATCTAATTGGCAGCGGGGCGCGTTGCGATTTCAATCCTGACGGAATAGCGTATTTCCCAGAAAACAACCCAAGGCAACGACTTTTGAAAGGTTCCGGCGGTCGGTAGGTGTCGGTAGCATGTGGCCTTGCGTGTGAGGCAACGTCTGGAACGTTCTCTCGTGACACCCTCGAAACCGTTGAAACAGAAGGAGCAGGCATGCGAGTTTCCCAAATCGTAAAAGTCCGCCGGGTGGCGGCGGCGGCCGCCGTCGCGGCCTTCGTGCTTTGTACCCAGGCCCGGGCGCAGGTCTTCGAGCAGGTTCCCGCGGACGCCGCGGCCGTATTCGAAATCAAGGACCTCGGCGGCCTCAATACGAAGGTCGCAAAGATGGCCAAGACCTTCGGTCTCGACGAGATCAGCCCCGAGTTCAAGGATCCCCTCGCGTCGCTGCTCGAAAAAGGTCACATGACCAAGGGCATCGATAAATCGCGCGATGCCGCGCTCGCCGTGTTCGCTCCCGACAAGAAGGGCGATGGGGCGGCGAATGAGCCCGATGCGCTGGCGCTGATTCCGGTAAGCGATTACAAGGCCTTTGTCGGCAACTTCGAGCCCGCCGACGGCGCTGCTGCCCCCGCGGGCTTGACTGCGGTGAAAGACCCAAACAACCCCTCCGCGACGACATACATCGCCGAGCACGGCAAATACGCTGCAATGAGCGACAAGAAAGAGCTCCTCTCCCGCAAGGTCGGCCTCAAGCTCACCGCAGCGGTCCGCAAAGAGGCGGACGCCAAGGACGCCATCTTCTACATCAACATGCCGGCGGTGCGCGACAAGGTGCTGCCGGAAATGAAGGCCAACCGCCAGAAGATGCTCGACGAGGTCGGCAGCAGTCTGGAAAACAACCCGCAGATGAAACAGTTTGGCCCGGTGATCAAGGTGGTCGTCAACCAGTGGCTGGACTTCGCGCAGAACTTCATGACGGACGCGCAGGCCGTGGTGTTCAGCCTGAACCTCACGGATGACGGGATGGCGGGCGGCGGGCTGGCGGAATTCGCCCCCGACTCGGAAATGGGCAAGACTGTCGCACAGATGAAGTCCAACGGCACGCCGCTGCTCGCGGGCCTCCCTGACCGCAAGTATTTCGCCTTTGGCGGCTTTTCGGTCGATCCGGGTGTGACCGGCAAGATGCTCGATCAATATGTGGACCCCGTCATCAAGGAACTCAACAAGAGCGGCGGAGACACCGGTAAGCAGATCGCCGACCTGCTCAAGTCGATGAAGGTCATGATGGCCTCCACCACGCACTCGGCCTCGGGCTACGTCGTGCCGACGGGGCCGCTGGGGCAGGAGAGCATCGTGCAGGCCGTGACGGTGGTGAACGGAGACGCCGAGAAGATTCATGAGTCGTACAAGACCATGCTCGGCGGGATGTCCAAGCTCATGGCGCAGGCGCCCAAGGGCGCAGCCGCCCCCAAGTTCGAAGTCACTCCCGACGCCAAGACAGTAGACGGGGTGAAGCTCGACTCCTATTCCATGAAGATGGAATTCGACCAGAACGACCCCAGCGCCGCCCAGGCGCAGCAGATGATGGGGATGATCTACGGCCCCAACGGCATGGGCGGGAATATGGGCGTCGTGAACGACAAAACCTTGGTTGTCGTGCAGGGTGGTACCGACAAGCTCTTGTCCGAGACGATCGCCGCGGCGAAAGCCGGCAAGGACGTGCTGAGCCAGACGCCGGGCGTGAAGTCGGTTTCCGCGCAGCTCCCGGACGGGCGCGTGCTGGAGTATTACGTCGCGCTCGACAACATCGTGACCAGCGCCGTGAAGTACGCCCAGGGCTTTGGGCTGCAGGTGAAGCTCAAGCTCCCGCAGAACCTTCCGCCGCTGGGCGTTTCGGCCGGCACGGACGGGCCGTCGGCACGGATGGACGTCTTCGTCCCCGCGCAGACGGTGCAGAGCCTCGTCGCGGCTGGCATCCAGGCCTACACGCAGATGCAAAACGGCGGAGGAGCGGGAGGGCTGTAAGCCAAGTAAAAAGGTAAAAGTAGAAAGTCAAAAGTAAAAGGTGAGGACCGTAGGTTTGGCCACGTTTGTCGGCAAGACCTGGGGTCCTCACTTTTTATTTCCTACTTTTTCCTTTTTACTTCCAAGGTATCTGTCCTCACTTTTTCCTTCTCACTTTCGACTTTTTACTTCAATTCTGTAATCAGAATTGCCGTTCCCTACTCCCGGCGGGCTCTGGCACAATCCCGATCAGCCCGGCGTGGAGGAACTGAATCGTGGGATCGAAAAAGCCAGCCGCCACATTTGCCTTTTTACTTTTCGCTTTTTACTTGTGCATGGCGGGGGGGTGCGCCTCGGACAAGCCTTCTACTTTCTCAATCAAGCTGGATTACACGGTTCATGACCCGCAGTTCGCGCAGGTCATGGGCAACCTGCTGGGGCCGCCGCTGGTGGCGGGGAACAAATGTACGACGCTGCGCAACGGCGACCAGATTTTCCCCGCGATGCTCGACGGCATCCACTCCGCCCAAAAGACCATCACGCTCGAAACCTACATCTACTGGTCGGGAGCCATCGGCCGGGAATTCACCGACGCCCTCTGCGAGCGCGCACGGGCGGGCGTGAAAATCCACGTGATGCTCGACTGGCTCGGCAGTGAAAGGATCAACCGCGAATTTCTCAAATCCATGAGGCAGTGCGGCGTCGAGGTGTACGAATACCACCCGTTCCATTGGTGGGACCTCGCCACCTATCGCCAAATCAACAACCGCACACACCGTAAGCTCATGATCGTGGACGGCAAGGTCGGCTTCACGGGCGGAGTAGGGATCGCGGACGAGTGGGGCGGCAACGCCCAGGACCCCGACCACTGGCGCGACAACCATTACCGCATCGAAGGACCCATCGTCGCGCAGCTCCAGGCGGCTTTCCTCGACAACTGGATGAAGAGCACCGGCGAAGTGCTGGCCGGCGAGAATTATTTTCCGCCGCTGGCCACGGATGGGAAACTCTGGGCCCAGGTCTTCAAGAGCTCATCGCAGAACGGCAGCGAGAGCATGGAGCTGATGATGCTCCTCTCCATCGCCGCGGCGGGCGACCACATCCGCATGGAATCCGCCTACTTCGTGCCCGACAGCCTCACACGGCAGCACCTGATCGCCGCCCGCAAGCGGGGCGTGGCGGTCGAGATCATCGTACCCGGGTCGCACATCGACGAAAAGGTGGTCCGGCAGGCATCACACGCGACGTGGGGGGAATTGCTCCAGGCGGGCGTCAAAATTTACGAGTACCAGCCGACGATGTTCCACTGCAAGCAGTTGATCGTGGACGACGCCTGGGTATCGATCGGCTCGTCCAACCTCGACAACCGCTCGTTCCGCCTGAATGACGAGGCCAACCTCAACGTGCTGGACTCGAAGTTTGCCGCCGAGCAGATCGGGGTATTTGACGAGGACAAACGTCATTCGCACGAGGTCACCTACGAAGAGTGGCAACACCGCCCGGTGGGCGAAAAGATCTCCGAGCAGTTCGCCAGCATCCTGTCGTGGCTTCTGTAGAAGTAAAAAAGTGGAAAGTAAAAAGGCGAAAGTGGGAGAACGGCAATTGGCCGAACAGGGATTGCCCCGGCGGCCAATTGCCCATTGCCCATCGCGCGCCAAATTGGGGCAAAAGAGGGGCAATATATCATAATATTGCCACAAATTTAGCTTGCAAAACGATCTGAGAAGGGATCGGAACTGAATTCTCGCAAGTCTTTTAGAGATGGATGTTTGCGCAGAAAAATGTAACCCGCCGTCCGAGGGCCCATTGCCCATCATTGCCCATGATTGCCCATGATTGCCCCGATTTTGGCCCTTTGCAGAAATGGGCAACGGGGCTTCACCGCCAGGCATCGGAAATGGGCGGGTTTGAAAAGTCCGCCGGGCTTGCGACTTTCCCCTTTCTCCTTTGACTTGTCGCCTACTTTTTACTTCCGAACAGCTCCGCAATTTTCGCGCCGATGTCGTCGCTGCGCATCAGGCTTTCCCCCACCAAAACCGCCTGCACGCCCGCGTCGGCGAGCTTTTTGATGTCGTCGCGGGTGTTGATCCCGCTCTCGCTCACCAAAATGCTGCGGTCCTCCACCAGCTCGGCCATGCGCAGCGTCGTGCCCAGGTCAGTCTTGAAGTTCCGCAGGTCGCGGTTGTTGATCCCCAAAAGGCTGTAGCTGCGGTGCGGGAAGCCGATGACCGTGTCGCGGACGCGCATGAAATTGTCCAGGTCATGCACCTCGATGAGGCACGTCAGGTTCATCTCGGTGGCAAGTATTTGCAGGTCGATCAGCTCGCTCGTCTCCAGACACTCCGCGATCAGCAGCATCGCGTCCGCGCCGCACGCCCGCGTCTCGTAGACCTGGTACGGGTCGATGATGAAGTCTTTGCGCAGCACGGGCAGCTTCACCGCGTCGCGCACGGCGTGGATGTATTCGAGCTTTCCTTGAAAATATTTCTCGTCCGTCAACACGCTCAGGGCGTCCGCGCCGGCCGCGGCGTATTCGGTGGCGATCTTCACCGGATCAAAGTCGGCCCGGATCACTCCGGCGCTGGGCGAAGCCTTCTTCACCTCGGCGATGAGGTTCACGGGCTTCTTCGTCTTGTGGGAAACCGCATGAAAGAAGTTCCGCGGGCGGCCGAGCGTCGCGATCGTTTCCTTCAATTGTTCGACCGGAACGCGCACCCGCCGTTCGGCGATTTCCTGGCGTTTGGTTTCGATGATGGTGTCGAGGATCGTGCTCATAGCCGTGCCCTGCCTGCTCCCGGCCGCTTCACTCGGCGCTCGCAGCCACTACAATGCCACACCCGCCAAAACCGGGGACCGCCCGCCGCCGTTGGCGGGAGGGAGAATGTAGGCCCGGCTGATTCCATGTCAATCTTAGGCGAAAACGCGCTTTCCCTCCTCATCCCCGCCGTGGCGATGGCGATTTCCGCGGTCGCGATCGTGGCGGCGGGGGCGCTGCGCCCGTCGACCGTGAGCGGCCCCGATCGCGTCCCGCCGGGCGTGAAACTGTGGCACCTGCTCCTGGTCGCGGGGTGCGGCGTCTTCGTATGGATGTTCGTCCAGCAGGCGTTCGTTACCGCCAAAATGGCCCCCGCGCCCTCTACCACGACCGCCCCGGCCACCGTGGATCTTTCGCGATTTACCCCCGGCGACTGGGTGTTCATCGCCAGTGTCCCCGCGCTCGCCGGGGCGATCGTGCTGTTTTTTGGCGACCACGCCGTGGGCGGCCCGAAGCTGATCGAGCGCCTGGGCGTTGCCCCCCGGCTGCTCCCCCGCGGGATCGCACAGGGTATTTGGGGCGCGGTCGCGATCCTCCCGCCGATGTACCTGGTCATGTTTCTGACCCAGTGGGTGTACGATCGCCTGCACGTATCCCATCCCGCGGAACATGAACTACTGCATGTGATGGGCGCGGCCCACTCGCGGGCCACCCGGGCGCTGCTGATTCTGGGCGCGACGGTCGCCGCCCCGTTATGGGAGGAATATCTCTTCCGCGGGCACGTACAGACGATTCTCCGCGCACTGTTCGTGCGGCTCAGCACGCCCCGGCGGCCTCCACTCGCTCAAATGATCGGCGGTTTTCCCGTCGTTGCGCCGCAGGACCAAGTTCTGCCACTGGCGGACGCGATCGAACCGCCGCGGGTGTGGCAGACGTGGCTGGCGATGGTGATTACCTCCGGCGGATTCGCGATGGTGCATCCGATGTGGATGTGGCCGCCGATCTTTGTTCTGGCCCTCGGGCTCGGCTACGCGTACGAGCGCACGGGCAACCTCTGGACGTCGATGACGATCCACTGCCTGTTCAACAGCGCGTCCACTTATCTCTATCTCACGGGCCTCAATGGCCCTTAAGGCGGCGATTGCCGGGGCGCACGGCGACCTTTAGAATTCTTCCGCAATCTCAACCTTCAGATCTTCAAAGACAACATGCCGACAATCGATGATCAACTTCGGATGCTCTCCCGCCGGTGCGAGCGGATTCTCAGCGAGTCTGACCTCCGCTCAAAACTCACGCGCAGCGCCGCCACCGGAAATCCGCTGCGCATTAAGCTTGGCATGGACCCTACCGCGCCGGACGTGACGCTCGGCCATTGCGTGCCGCTGAAGGTCGTGCGGCAATTTCAGGAATGGGGCCACAAGGCCGTCCTCATCATCGGCGATTACACCGCCCGCGTGGGCGACCCCACCGGCCGCAACAAGACCCGCCCGCAGCTTACCGGCGAAGAGATCGATTCCAACGCCAAGACCTACGTCGCCCAAGTCGGCAAGGTGCTGCTGACCGACCCCAAGCATCTCGAGGTCCGCTACAACGGCGAATGGCTCGCGAAGATGGGCCTGGTGGACATCATCCGCCTCGCCGGCCGGGCGACGGTCGCGCAAATGCTCACGCGCGAGGACTTCGCCAAGCGCTATGCGGACGGCACGGAAATTCGCCTGCACGAAATCCTCTACCCGCTCTTGCAAGGGTGGGACAGCGTGATGATCGACGCGGACGTCGAAATGGGCGGCAGCGATCAGCTTTTCAATAACCTCGTCGGCCGCGAGTTCCAAAAAGAGGAGGGGAAGGACGGGCAAGTGGTGGTCGTCACCCCGCTGCTCGTCGGCACTGACGGCGTGAAGAAAATGTCCAAGTCGATGGGCAATTACATTGCCATCACCGACCCACCCAGCGGCGAAAAGGGTATTTTCGGCAAGGTGATGTCGTTGCCGGACGCGCTGATGGAAAGTTACTACACGCTGCTGACCGATCTTCCGCCCGGCGAATTTCAGCCACTGATCCACTCGAGCCCGCGCGACGCGAAGGTGCGGCTGGCCAAGCACCTCATCTCCTGGCTCCATTCCCCCGCCGACGCCGAAGCGGCGGAGAAGGCGTTCGTCGAACAGTTCAGCAACAAACAAGCGCCGACGGATATGCCCGAAGTTCCACTAGACGGCCCCGGCCCGTTCAAGCTTCCGCCGTTGCTGGTCAAGGCGGGATTAGCCGCGTCGAATGGGGAAGCCGTGCGAAAGATAAAGGAGGGTGCCGTCGAAGTGGGGGGCGAGCGGGTGACGGATCACGTGAAGGAATGGAGCTTCACGCAGCCCGTGGCCGTGCGGCTGGGCAGGCGGTGGGCAAAGCTCGTCCCGGGTCGCTCGTGAAATGAGCCATGTAGGGTGGGTGTACTCGCCCACCATTTTGCTTGGGCGACGGGAATCGGTGGGCGAGTACACCGACCCTACATGCCTTATCCGTGTTCGTCTGCGTCCATCTGTGGCGGCACCTCTCCGCATTTCTTCGCGTCTGTCTTCGCGCTCTTCGCGCCTTTCCGCACCGCGGTCTATTCCGATGGCGTCGAGGAGCTCGCTGCGCTCTTGCTTTCTTCGACCGGAATGCCGGTCGAACGTCGCGGGGTACCGTGACCACGGGCAGGATGCCCGTGCCACTACACGGAGTACCGTGACCCCATGGGCGAGCCGCCCATGCCACGGAAGAGCAGGCCGTCCATACCGCGGCGGCGCTACACCCGACCGTAGATGTATTCGTTCAAGTAATGGATCGTCATCGACTGCTGCGTAGCGTGCTGCGCGTTGAGGTCGCCGATGGAGATGA
>JAQGHP010000539.1 GCA_028288775.1 Phycisphaerales bacterium
GGCATGGTCGCCTTCGCGGCGCCCAAGCCTGCGAAGACCGATAAGCCCGCGGACGCCGCCGCCCCGGCGGGCGACCCGGCCGCACCCGCGGACCCGGCGATGGACAAGCCCGACAAGCCGGAAAAACCCGCGAAGCCGGCCAAGCCCGTGAAGCCGGCCAAGCCCGCCCCGGCGGACGCCGCGGATGCGGCGGATACCGCGGATAAGACCAAGCCCAAGCCCAAGCCCGCCGCGGGGGATACCCCGGCCCCGGCGGCGGATACGCCCGCTCCGGAGATCCCGCAGAACCAGAGCCTCCGCGACGACGTGGACGACTTCTGGCATTACGGCAAGATCGCGCAATACCCGATGGCCGCGGCGTTCGGGAACAAGCTGGTGACCCGCACTGAAAAGCCCCTCGAAATCCTTCAGGCCTTCGAGCTGACCGCCTCCAGCCACCAGGACGGCCTGGACGACTGGATCCTCCGCTGGGAGGGCGTCGATGCCAACGGCATGAAGGACGTTGCCACCAAGATCCAGACGCTCCTCAACACCGGCCGCAAAGAGCGCCGCATGTTGCCGGCGTACATTCAGGAAAATCTTGAGGCGCTGTCGGTCAACGAGCGCTCCTACGCCAATCATCTGCCCCGGCTCCGCGACAGCGGCGAGCTGGCCGTGCCGATGATGATCGATTACCTCAAGGACCCGAGCAAGTCGCAGTTTCATCCGTCGATCCGCCGGGCGCTGGTGGATTTGGGCCGGCCGATCCTTAATCCGTTGCTGGCCGCGACGGAGATGAAGGACAGCGAGGAAACGCTGCTGACGCTGAGCAATGTTCTGGCGGGCATCGGCTATGACGTCGCCGTGCCGTACTTGCAGAAGGTCTGCCAGGACAACACGCACACCGCCGGCGTCCGCGACGCCGCGGCGAGCGCCGTCCGCCGACTGGGCGGCAATCCCAACGGCAACGCCGCCGACCAGTTCTACCGCCTGTCGGAAAAGTTCTACCAGAACAACGCCTCGATCTCCGCCGACCCCAAGGCCCCCGCGGCGTACATGTGGTACTGGGGCGCGACGGGCCTGACGTACAAGGAAGTGCCCCCGGCGATTTTCTCGGACGTGATGGCGATGCGCGAGGCCGAGTATTCCCTAAAGCTCGGCTCGGGCAGCCGGGACGCGTTGAGCCTGTGGCTCGTGGCCAACAACAAGGTCGAGGTGGACCTTCCCGAAGGCGCCTCCGCCGGCATCTTTGAGAAGGACCGTCCCACCGCCAATTACTACAACGTCTACGCCGGCGCGCAGTACCTGAACGCCGCGCTTACGCGCTCGCTGGAAGACCACAATTCCGCCGTCGCGATGAAGGTCATCAAGTCGCTGGCCGAGATCGTCGGGCCGAGCAGCCAGGGTAGCGGCGTAAAGATCGACCCGCTGGTCGAGTCGATGCATTACCCCGATCGCCTGGTTCGCTTCGAGGCCGCGTTCGCCCTGGCCGGCAGCCTGCCCAACAACCCCTTCCCCGGCCACGAGCGCGTCCCCTCGCTGCTGTGCGAAGCGGTGTCGCAGACGGGCAACGCCAACGTGTTGATCGTCGCGTCGTCGCAGGAGGAGCAGACGAAGCTCGCGACGGACCTCAAGCAATACGGCACGGCGGGCGGCACTTCGCCGCAACTGGCGTTCAACGCCGCGATGGAGCTTCCCGCGGTTGACGTGATCGTGATGCCCGAATCGCTGGGCGATCAGACGATCGACCAGGTGTACCAGCTCGCCGCCCAAAGCGCGCGGATGGAGCGGGTGGCGAAGATCATCATCACCAAGACCAAGGCCTCCCCCTGGATGCAGCGCGGGATCAGCGACCCGCTGACGGTTGTCACCCAGGCGGGCGATGCCGCGGGCCTGACGGCGGCAGTGGAAGAAGCCCGCAAGCGGGCCGGCGGCCTGCCGCTGGACGAGAAAGTCGCCACGGCTTATGCCCTGAAAGGCGCGGAAACGCTGCACCGTCTTGCCGAGGGGAACGTGAAAGCGTTCGACCTCAGCGGCACCGTGCCGAGCCTTCTGGCCGCCCTCAACGACAAGCGTCCGGAAGTCGTCAAGGCCGTCGGCGAAACGCTGGCATATCTCAAGGATGACCTGATTCAGGCCGCGTTGCTCACCCGTGCGGTCGACGAAAAGACGCCGGATGACGTGAAGGTGACGCTGCTCAAGAGCCTGGCCAAGCAGGCCAAGTTCACCGGCGTCCACCTGAACGGGAACCAGCTGGGCGACCTGCAAAAGCAGGTGGATGGCGCAGCGAATTTGGACGTCCGCACCGCCGCCGCCGAGGCCCGCGGGGCGCTGAACCTGGCCGCCGATCAGGCCAAGCAGTTGATTATCAAGCAGTCGAAGACGTAAGAAGGGAAGTGTATTCGAGACGACATCGCCGGGGCGGCGTGGACATGTCCACGCCGCCCCGATTGCGTTTGATTGCCTGCCGTTTGGCTGGGTCCTTTCTCCCTCCTCCGGTACTCCGGGGGAGGGCAGGGGTAGCCTGATGAAAAGCCGGGCTTTTGCGATGGTTTCTCGTGTGGTACATGGATGGTGATTTGTTGCGCAGCCATATCGGTCCGCCGACGGGTTCGGCAAGGAGATTGCCATGGATGCAAAAAGCCAGGAAGGCGGCAAACGTCAGTACACCACCCCGTCGTGGGTTCAAGCATGGTTCCTGGGGCGCAGCCGGGATAACTGGAAGGCCAAGTACAAGCGGGTGAAAGACCAGGCCAAGCGGCTGCAAAACCAGGTGAACGACGTGTCGCACAGCCGCGAGAAGTGGCGGCAGCGAACTGCGGAACTGCAAGCGGAGAACGCCGCCTTGCGAGAGCAGGCGGCTTTAAAAAAATACGGACGCAGCGACGACGTATCCGCTCGATGACGCGCCGGTGGCGGCGCACGGGTACGGGCCGGAGTTGATCAGCCTGTTCCTGCGTCTGGTGCTGGGGGCCGGCGTTTCGTTGCGTGCGGTGCCGCGGGTGCTGGAGACGATCAACCGGGCGCTGGGCCTGTCGCTGGCGGTTCCGTGCTGGACGACGGGCCGGCTGTGGCTCTTGCGTCTGGGACACGCCGTCCTGAGCGCGCCGGCGCAAGCGGCGGGCGACTGGGCATGGCTGATCGATCATTCGGTTCAGATCGGCCGGGACAAGTGCCTGGTGATCCTGGGCGTGCGGCTGGCGGATTTGCCCGAGCCGGGGGAAAGCCTGCGGCACGAAGACATGAAGTTGATCGAGTTGCTGCCGGCACAGGGCTGGACGTGTGCGGAGGTGGACCGGGCGTTGGAGGACGCCGCCCGGCGCAGCGGCTGTGCCCCCCGCGCGATCGTCGACGACCACGGCGGGGATCTGGCCGGGGGCGTGGCCCTCTTCCGCCAGCGCCATCCGCAGACGGTCGAGATTTATGACGCCAAGCACAAGGCGGCGTGCCTTCTGAAAGGGCGGCTGGAAAAGAACCCGCGCTGGCAGGAGTTCCAGACCCGCGTCGGCCAGGCCCGCTGCGCGGTGCAGCAGACCGAGTTGGCGTTCCTGACGCCGCCGGGCCCCAGGCCCAAGGCGCGGTTCATGAACCTGGGCCGGCAGTTGAACTGGGCCCGGCGGGTGCTGGCCCACCTGCGTGAGCCGGCCGCGATCGGCAAGTTCGCCACCGCCGGGCGGCTGGGGCAAAAACTCGGCTGGGTGGAATCGTTCGAGGCCGAGGTGGCCGAGTGGTCGCAGTGGCAGCACGTGGTCGACGTGACGACGACGCTGGTCAACACGCGGGGGATTTATCGCGGCGTGGCCGACCTCCTGGCCGGCCGGTTGTCGCAACTGGACGCGTTGCGGGAGAGCGCGCAGAGCCTTGGAAGGGAGTTGGTCCAGTTCGTCGGATCCCAGGAGGCGATGGCGGGGCCGGGCGAGCGGCTGCCCGGGAGCACGGAGGTGCTGGAATCCTGCTTCGGGAAATTCAAACAGTTGGAGAAGCAACATTCGCGAGGCGGCTTCACCCGGTTGCTGCTGGGGTTCGGGGCCATGCTGGCCAACGTGACCGGCGAGGCCGTACGCGACGCCCTGCGAGCCAGCCGCACCGCGGACGTTCAACAGTGGGCGGCCCAAAAGCTGGGCGTGACGCTCTTCGCCCAGCGGAAACTCGCACTCGCCGGCGCAACAAAATCCGGATGAAGAAACCAACGTCATTTTCATCAGGCTACCCTAACCCTCCCCCGGCGTACCGGGGGAGGGAATTGATGAGACACCGCGGGAACCGTTACGCATCCCCGTTTGCGTAAGGACGCGTTGCCATTTGGAAGTGCGCGCATGCGCGCGATACAATCCTGCGGCGCTGGGGCGGCACAATGAGAGGTTCGGACGAGGCAAGATCATGGCAGATGAAACGCAACCGCCGGCTCGACTGCGCCAGGAAACGTGGTGCGATGACATCATCGAGGTGTACAAGAAGGATGTCGATCGCACGCTCATCCGGGAAAACCTGAAGTTGACGGTCGAACAGCGCATCCTCAACCTCCAAAACGCACAGCGCGGCATTGAAGTTCTTCATCGCGCCGTGCGCAGCGCGCGGAAACCCGAATGACGCAGTTCGACGAACTACTTCGCGTCCTAGCCAGCGCCGGCGACGAGTTCATCCTCATCGGCGGAGTCGCCGCTTCTGCTCACGGTGCTGCGAGGTGGCGGTGAATAACACCCTCGTGCGTTATTTCGCATTGTCGATCTGCGCCGCATTTTTGCTCTTCGGCTTGCATGAAGCCCGCGGCGCCGACCCGTCGCCAGCGCGCGAACAGATCTCCGCCGACCTCCACCCCTTCTCCGGCGAATCCGCCCCCGGCGTCGATCGTTCCACCATGATGGGCAAGATCCTCTGCGGCTACCAGGGCTGGTTCACCGCCGAGGGGGACGGCGCGGGGAAGGGATGGACGCACTACGCAAACCGCGGCGGCTTCGCCCCAGGCAAATGCTGTATCGACCTCTGGCCGGACCTGCGCGATTTCGACGTCGATGAGTGCTTCGCCACGCCTTTCCACCATGCCGATGGGTCGGCAGCGAACGTCTTCAGTAGCGAACGGCGGAAGACCGTTCTCCGTCATTTCCAGTGGATGCGCGACTACGGCATCGATGGCGTGTTCGTTCAGCGGTTCATCGTCGACACGTTCGGCGAATCGGGCCAGCGTCATTGCGATACGGTGCTCGACCATTGCCGCGAGGGGGCCAATCGCTCCGGCCGCACCTACGCCGTCATGTACGATCTGAGCGGCCTGGGCTCGGGGCAAATTGAAAAGGTGATCGACGACTGGAAGCGGCTCGTCGATCGCATGCGCCTCACGCGCGACGCGGCCGACAAGGCGTACCTGCACCACAACGGCAAGCCGGTCGTGGCCGTCTGGGGCATCGGGTTCAACGACCGTCGCAAGTATTCGCTGGAAGACTGCCGACGGCTGATCGACTTCCTTAAAGACGATCCCACCTACGGCGGATGCACCGTGATGGCGGGCGTGCCGGCCGGCTGGCGCACGCTCGACGCAGACGCCATCGCCGACAAATCCCTGCTCGACGTGATTGGGCACGCCGACGTGATCAGCCCGTGGACGGTCGGCCGCTACGATTCGCCGGAGTCCGCCACGCGCCATGCGAAGCAGCGCGTTGAGCCTGATCTCGCCTGGTGCAAGGATCATGGGAAGGAATATCTTCCCGTCGTTTTCCCAGGGTTTAGCTGGCACAACCTCAACGCGCGGTCCCCGCTCGATCAAATCCCCCGCCGCAAGGGGCAGTTCCTTTGGACGCAAATGGTGGAGTCGAAAAAGGCCGGCGCGACGATGCTCTACGTCGCCATGTTCGACGAGATGAACGAAGGCACGGCGATCTTCAAATGCACTAACGACCCGCCGACGGGGGAGAGTAAATTCCTCACCTACGAAGGACTTCCCACCGACCACTATCTATGGCTGACCGGCGCAGGCGGCCGCGCCTTGCGCGGAGAAATCGCCGCAACCGATGATGTGCCGCGACGGTAGGGCTGGGGGTCGTGAAACGTGGGAATGAAACGTGAAGACGTGAAACGTGAGAAGACTGCGGCGAACAGA
>JAQGHP010000543.1 GCA_028288775.1 Phycisphaerales bacterium
AGCTGACGTAGGCGCGGTTTTGGCCGATGCGGGCGTGCTGGTGGGCGACGATGCCGAAGCCCGCCGAGCAGTCGCTGAACGCGGGGATGAAGATGGGCACGTCGCGCTTGTAGGCTTCGTAGATGATGCTGTCGGCAGTCTTGGGGCCGCCGTTCTTTTCCAGATATGCGCCGAATTCGCGGAGCGCCTCGCGCGAGCTGTACGGCCGCGGCTCCATCTCGTCGAAAATCTTCAGCGTGACCTCGTCGCAGACGCGCAGCTCTTCCTCGTCGATGAAGGTGTCGTAGATGCGGTCGATCATCAGCTCGCGCAGTTCGCCGTCGCGGGTGCCGCTCTTGAACTCGTCGTCGGCGATGTAGTGCTTGAAGCCCAGGGCCTCGAAGAAGTCCTGGTCGATGATGTTGGCGCCGGTCGAGACGATGGCGTCCACCATGTTGTTGCGGATCATGTCGACGAAGACCTTCTTGAGGCCGGCACTGATGAGCGAGCCGGCAAGGCAGAGGATGACGCCGCAGCCGGTGTCGCGGAGCATGCGGTCGTAGATGTCGGCGGCGCGGTGGAGGTCGCGGGCCGAGAAGGCCATGTGCTGCATCGCGTCAACGAGCGGTACGACGTTCTGCTTGGTGATGTCGATGTGCTGGATAGCGCGCTTGAGGTATTCTTTTTTGGTTGCCATGATTCAGGTCTCCTTCGCGGTAAGGTGTCGCCGGACGACGAACGCCCGGAAAACGAAAAAGCCACCACGGCCAGCTACGGTGTGCCCGGCGGACGCCGCGGGACACCCGCCATTGCAGGCCGGGGTGGCTTTGAACGAATGGGATTGTCAGAAAAACTTACGCGTGCGTCAAGAGTTAGTTCGTCGCGGAGGAGAAAAAACCACTTCGCGATATGGGTCTTTCAACGAGTTGTCGCGACCCAAGCCCGTCCGTAGGATACGCGCGGGCAAGTCATGGACGAAAACGTAAAAAACAGATTGCGCCTTTGGCTCCGTAGCGAGCGGGCGATGGGGTTGCCGTCGGTCGGGCCGATTGCCGACGACGGAGAACTCTCGTCGCCGGCCCCCATGCCGGACTCAGCGGCCGTGGCTGAAGATCGGGGCGAAAGCCGGCCCGTGGCCGCGCCGCCGCGTGCGGCTGTGGGTGTGCGCGCGACTTCGCGTGCAGTAGCCGCGCCGCCGCCGGCATTCGTCACAGCACCCGCGATGGAATCGTTCTCCGGAACCGATTTGGATGCGGATGAAAAACGCCGTCGGCTCGATGCCATGGACGCCGACGAAGTTCGCGGCTGCATCAAATGTCATTTGTGCGAAAGCCGCTCGCACACGGTTTTTGGGGAAGGGGATGCCGACGCCAAGCTGATGTTCATTGGCGAAGGGCCGGGGTTCAAGGAAGACCAGACCGGCCGCCCATTCGTCGGGCCGGCGGGGGAATTGCTCAACCGCATGATCGGCGCGATGGGACTGGCGCGCGAGCAGGTCTTTATCGCCAACATTCTCAAGTGTCGGGCGTTCGTTCCCGGGCCGCCGGCCAAGGACCGCGCGCCCACGCCCGAAGAAGTCGCGGCGTGCTCGCCTTACCTGGAGCGGCAGGTGGAGATCATTCGCCCGCGGGTGATCGTCACGCTCGGCCTTCCCGCCTCGCAGTACGTGTTGCAAAGTAAGCTGTCGATGAGCCGCATGCGCGGGCAGTGGCAGGCGTGGCGCGGGATCAAGGTGATGCCGACGTGGCACCCGGCATACATCCTGCGGCGTGAGAAGGAAGGCGATGTCGAAGCCAAGCGACAGGTCTGGGGCGACCTTCAGCAAGTGATGGCAGAGCTGGGGCTCGAGCGGCCGAAGAAGGCTTGACGTACCGCGACAGCACTGCGTCGCGCGGGGGCGTCAACTTTGCGGTGCGAGTCGCGGACGCGTTTCGCCGATACAAACGCCTAACGACTGTTCGCGTGAAAAAAATAATTTGTCGGACGGACATCCACTCGCTACAGTCCGGTTTCGCACACGCACTTTATCGCAGTTTGTTCAATCGCGGTCGGTGTGGTACACAGCGACAGGGAATAGTCGACCAAATACGAGCAACGCTTCCGCCTCTCGAAAAGACCTAGCAATGATAACGACCCACACGCCCTCGGCGCGCGAGGCGATCCGTCGCGCACCGGAACCGACCGGCCTTGACCCCAGCGTCTGGCAGCAAGTGCTCCAGCAGGTTCGCGCTCAGCACCCCTCGCTCAACCGCGTCTGGTTCGACGAAATGACGCCGCGGCAACTGACCAACGGCGTCATCCAGGTGACCGTCGGCACTCCTGCTCAGCTCAATTTCTGCCAGAGCCAATGCCAGCAGCCTTTCACCGCCGCGGCGCAATCCGTCACCGGCCGGCTCCTGGCCGTCAGCTTTCACTGCCCCAATCTCCCCCGCGGCGGCGTGTTCAATGAAGGGGAGCAGCCGCTGCCCCTGAACCCCGATTATCTTTTCGAAAATTTCGTCACCGGCCCGTGCAATCGATTGCCCCACGCGGCGTCCGTCGCGGTCGCGGAGCAGCCCGGGCAGGCCTACAACCCGCTGTTCATTCACGGCGGCGTCGGTCTCGGCAAGACCCATCTGCTCCAGGCGGTCTGCCAGAAGGTGCTTGAGCGCCAGCCGGACGCGCGCATTCTTTACCTCTCCTGCGATTCGTTCATCAACCAGTTCATCCTCGCGGTAGAGAACGGGGACATGCACCAGTTCCGCCACCGCTACCGGCACGTGGACGTGCTGGTCATCGACGACATCCATTTCCTCCGTGGGCGCGACCGCACGCAGGAGGAATTCTTCCACACGTTCAACACGCTCTACCAGCAGCACAAGCAGATCATCCTGTCGGCGGACTGCCCGCCGAGCGAAATTCCCGAGTTGGAAGAGCGGCTGGTCAGCCGCTTTAACTGGGGCCTCGTCGCCCGCATCGAAAAGCCGTGCTATGAGACGCGCGTGGCGATCCTGCAAAAGAAGGCGCGGATGCGCGGGCTGACACTGCCCGAGGACGTGGTCTGCTACGTCGCGGCCAAGGTGGAGAACAACACGCGCGAGCTGGAAGGGGCCATCACCAAGATCCAGGGAATGGGGCTGCTGCAAAGCGGCCGCATCGACTTGGAGCTCGCGAAGGCGGCGCTGGGTGAGACGGCCACGCCCGAGCAAAAGCGCATCACGATCCAGCAGATCTTCGATGCGGTCACCAAATACTACAACGTCCGCCTGAGCGATTTACAGAGCAAGAAGCGCCACAAGAGCATCGCGTTCCCCCGGCAGGTGTGCATGTTCCTCGCCCGCCGACACACGCGCTATAGCCTGGAAGAAATCGGCGGCTACTTCGGCGGCCGCGACCACACCACCGTTCTGCACGCCGTCCGCACGGTGGACGGGGACACCAAGGCCGACAAGGAAATCGCCGGGCAGGTGAACCACATCGAGGCGCAGTTGACGCAATAATTGGCCGGCCCTGCTCCTCCTCCGCGGCCTCTGCATCCTCCGCAGTTGCGTTTACTGCTTCTCACGCTGCCAAAGTTCGTCCGAACTCAACCGTTTAGCCGCCCCGCTTGCGGGGCGCGTTTTTGCGCCCGCAAAATAAAAACGCCCCGCAAGCGGGGCGGCTAAACCATTGCTCAGTCCGCCCCGGCATTGACTGTGTGAAACACAGTATCGGTATCAGTACGGACGCGGTGACGCGTTGAAGCAAGAATGTGCCGATCGGGAACGGATGGTTTATTTCGGCTGCGTGGTCGCCTCTTTGAAGGGCACGAGGCGGTAGATCTGGGCCGTGCCGGTCTCGTAGCGCTCGCGGCCGTTGCG
>JAQGHP010000546.1 GCA_028288775.1 Phycisphaerales bacterium
TCGAGGTAGACGAGCTTCGCTTCCTTGACGCCAGCCTGCTTGCACACCCGCGTAACGGCGGCGAAATACCGCATGACGCTACGCTCGTCGGCGCGGATCACCACGGCTTGGTCCGGATTGCGTTTTACGGAAGCCGCGACGACTTCCCCGAGCTGCGGGTTGTCATAGGTCTTCCCCGCGACGACGGTCGTGCCGTCCTGCTTGATGTTGATGATAAGCTGCCGCGGGGCGGCGGACAGCGGACTAATTGACGAAGAGGTCTTGGGCAGTTGCACGGCCAGGTCCTTCTCCACCTGCGCGAAAGTCGTCGCGCACATGAAAAAGATGAGCAGGTTGAAGACCATATCCGTCAACGGCACGAGGTTGAACGGCTCTTCGCCTTCAGTGAGAGGATCCTTGATTCTCATCGCGGTTGTCCTCCCATCGACGGGTGAAAGTCGGATTGCAAAATGCAAAATGCAAAGTGCAAAATGAAAATTGGAAGCCGAAGATCATCTTCCTTACGCCCCTGGCCGCTCCTCATTTTGACTTTTGTATTTTGCATTTTTGCACGAAATTAATGCCGATCGCTGCGCTCGGCGCGCCGTGCGACGGATACTAAGAATGTAGGGTGGGCGTACTCGCCCACCGTTTCGCTTCACCGGTGGGCGAGTACGCCTACCCTACGGATATACATCCTTCACAAAGTCGACGTCGCACGGAGTTCCGCTTCGCTCTCGGCGTTGAAGCCGTATTCGTCGCTGAAGTCGACCAGCGTGTCGTTGATTTCTCCGATGAGGCGCTCGATGCGGCCGACGAAAAAGTAATAGAAGATGGTCACGACGATGGCGACGGCGAGGCCGCCGAAGGTGTTGACCATCGCGACGTAGATGCCTTCGGAGAGGTCCTGCACCTTGCTGTTGCCGGCGGGCGCGTTGGCGCTGGCCTGGAAGGCCACGATCATTCCGGAGATTGTGCCGATGAGGCCCAGCAGCGTGGCGACGGAGCCCAATGCATAAAGGAAACGCATGTTCCGTCGCAGCTTGAGGGCCTCATTTCCACCGGCGTCTTCGATGGCTTTCTCGGCGGCTTCGAAGCCGCGGGGCAGCCGCTTGATGCCCGCGGCCACCATCCGCGCGATGGGCGAGTCGTTCCTGCGGCAATAATCAATGGCGGCGGGACGGTCTTCCTTGATGTCCCGGAAGACGTTCTTGAGGCCCGGGATGAATTGGCGGGGTACGACCTGGCTGCGGCGAAGGGCGAGAAAACGCTCGAGGATAATTGCCACCGCCAGGATGCTGCACAAGGCCAGCGGGTACATGAAGATCCCACCCTTGAAGAACAGGTCCACGGCGTTGAGCTTCTTGGTCGTCGCCTGCGCGTCCTCCTGCGAGGGCTGCGTGCTGGCGGCGGGCGCGGGGGCCGGGGCGTCCTCAGCGTAGAGCGTCACGCCAATTAAGAGGACCGCCGCAAGACCGAGCAACGCGGGCGGCAGGCGAAATCGGCGGAAAGTGTTCCTGAAATTCCTCATGCGTACCTTCTGGATAAGTGACCGATCGATGTTCAGAACAAACCGCCTTCGAGCACGGCTACTCAATGACCATGCACCACAAGCACCCAGCACGCACAGTTTTCTAGAGGGCCTTTAGCCGCTCCTGCGCGAGCTGGGCTTCCGGGGCGTCCTTATATTTTGCGACGAGCTGGGCGTACTGCTGTTTGGCCTCTGCGGGCTGCTTGAGCTGCTCGAAGGCCCGGCCGGATTCGAGCAGCGCCCGGGCCGACCATTTGGGGTACTTGTACACGTCTTCGACCGCCAGGAATTCCTTGATCGACTGCTCGAGCTTTCCCTCAGCGAGGCACGTTTCGCCGATTTGGAACTGCGCGCGGGCGGCGGTTTCGGTGTTGCTCGTGGCGATGACGCGCTGGTACGCGGCGCGGGCGGCATCGTACTGCTTCTGGTTCTCCAATGCCCACCCGCTGCCGTACTCGGCGCGGTAGGCGAACTCGCTCTTGGGGAATTTCTGAAGGAACTGGCGGTAGGTGGCGAGGGCGGCGTCGAACTCCTGCTGCTCCGACTGGGCTTCGCCGAGCCGAAGAAGCGCGACCGGGGCGTCCTTGTAGTCGGGAAATTTCTTTACGAGCTGCGCCAGCGATTTTTCGGCGCGGTCGAACTTCCCTTCGTCGCAGCTTGCGATTCCGGCTTGCAGCAACGCGGAAGGCGCAAGCTCGGCGTCGTCCGCGTGGGTTGCGGCGAAGTCCGAGAAGACGGCCGCGGCTTTGTCGGGCTTGTTGAGCTTCGCGTAGCACCAGCCGAGCTGATACATCGCCGCGGTCTGCACCTTCGCATCCGCGGACTTGTCGGCGACAACCGTTTCCAGAAGCTCGGCGGCCTCGGGATATTTATTGTCGGCATACAGCAGGTCGGCTAATTCGGTGCGGGCCGCGGGGGCGAGTTTGCTTTCGGGATGCGCTTTGAGAAGTCGGCGGTAGGATTCGCTCGCCGCGGCGGAGTCTTTGGTTCCGCGCTGGGCCCAGGCGAGATCGTAAAGAACGGTGTCGGACGCCTTCGGGTCCGCGGCCAAATCGGCCAGCATCTTCGCGGCCTGCTCGTTCTTCCCCTGCCCACTCAGGATCGTCGCAGCAAGCTGCCTGGCCTTCGGGGCGTTGGGATTGTCCGCGTGAGCGGTGGCGAAGCCCTGGAGCCTCGCGACGGCTTCGTCGGGTTTCCCGGATTCCTTTAGCGCGACGCCGATCTGAAACGACGCGTCCGCGGCCAACGGATGATTCGGATATTTCTCGACTACCGTCTTCCATTTGCCCGCGGCGTCCGGATAACGCTTCGCGTCGAAATCGATCCAGCCGAGGAGGTACGTCGCGGGGGCCGCGAGCTCTGCCGGGGCATTGGCCGCGGCGAGTTTGTTCAGGGCCACGGCGGCCGCATCAGACTTCTTGTTCTTATAGCAAAGCTGGCCGTACTCGATCAGCGCCCGCTGCACCCAGGGATCGTCCGATGGGCCTTGAGTCAACGGTGCGAGAGTGCTTTGCGCCGCGTCGGCGTCGCCCGCGCCAAGCTGGGCGAGCGCGAGCTTGCACTGTGCCTCGCGTTTTTCGCCCTTGGCCATGGCGATGTACTTCTTCAGCGCCTCGGCGGCCTGTGCGCGCTTCTTCTGCTGTAACTGCGCATCGCCCAATAGAAATATTGCCTGCTGCAAGTCGGCGGACTTCTCGACCTGGGGATCATCCGCCACAGGCTGGAGCAGGGCTACGGCTTTCTCGTAATTGCCGGCGAAATACTCGCATTGCCCCTGGCGGAACTGGTAGCGGAGCTTTGCCGTGTCGGTCTTTGCGCCGGCGGCGAGAGAAGCGAAAGCCTTCTGGGCGTCGGGGTATTTTGCCAGGAGGAACAGATTCTCCGCGTCCAATTCCGCGGCGGGCGTGGTCATTTCCGACGGGGGCAGGCTGGCCACCTGCGCGCAGGCGGCGTGGCTCTGTTCGTATTTCGCGAGTTTGTGCAGGCAGAATGCCTGCCGGTAAATGGCTTCCGAGAGCAGCGGCGATTTCGGAAACTTCGTCGCGAGCGCGGCGAATTCTCCGGCCGCGTCTTCGTACTTGGCGAGCTCCATTCCGCACACGGCGCGGTCCAGCAAGATTTGCGGGAGGTTGGCCGGCGCCGGCTGTTGCTGCGCCAGGGAGTCGAGGGCGGCCCGGGCGGAGTCGAATTTCTTGTCGGCGATGTCGCATTGCGCCAGGCCGTACTGCGCGTCGGGCGCGCGGGACGGATCTTCCTGAACCACCGCCGTCAGCGTCTTGCGCGCATCCACGGTCTTTCCGGTCGCGAGCTGCGCGAGGCCCTGCTGAAGCTTTGCGGGTTTGGCGTACGGGCTGGAAGGGAAGTCAGCGGCTACGACGCCCAATTCCTTCGCCGCCTCGTCATATTTCGCGGCATTGTACAGGGCGATGCCGAGGCTGTAGTGGGCATCGGCCTTGCGCGTTTCGGGGGCGGCGGCGAGCATGCGGCGGTACTGCTCGATGGCCGCGTCGCCCTTGCCCTGCGCTTCGAGCGTCTGGCCTAGCAGCAGGATGGCGTCGAGCTTGTACTTTGAATCCGGATGATCCTTCGTAAGTGTCTCAAGCGTGGCCGCGGCTTCTTCGTTACGGCCCAGGGCGCGAAGGGAAAGCGATTCGAAATAGAGGGCGGTTGGGCGCTCGGTGCTGGTGGGGTATTTGCCTGCGAAATCCGCCGCGGTTTTCACCGCATCCGCGTGCTTGCCGCCAAGGTACAAGGCCTGCACCTGATATACGCCCGCCGATTCGGCGTGCTTGCTCTTGGGGTATTTCGCGAGCAAGTCACCGAAGGTAGCTTGTGCGGCGTCGTACTGTTTGCCGGCGAGTTGGCAGTAACCCAGCACGGCCAGCGCCTCATCCTTCTGCTCGAACTTCGCGTCCTTGAGGACGGGCTGGAGCGATTCGATGGCGGCCGGGTAATCGTTCAGGCGGTAGGCGCACACGGCTAGAGCGTAACGGGCGTTGGTCGCTTCGGGGTGTTGTGGGTTTTGGGCGAGAAATTCCTTGTAACCGTCGGCGGCGAGCTTGAAGAGGCCGCGTTGGAAAAGGCCGTGGGCGGCCATCAGTTTTTTCGTGGCCGGGTCTACTTCGGGGGCTTGCGTTTGCGAATTTGCGGGGAGCCGGGCGTCCGCCGCCAGCACCGCGAAGCTTTGCGCGGGAAGGCCGGGCTTGGCGAGAAGCGGGGTAGCGAGCGCCGCGGACGCCGCACACGCGAGGCCCGGCGTCCACCGCCAATCCATTAGCGAAAACTTCATTGCCATTCCTCCGAGGGCGCGACACATCAGGCGTTTGACGCCGGGGCCGCAAGGGAGTTTGCGGAACGAGCGACTTGTAAGATTGAGAGCCCGGGACGTCGGACCATCCACCGGCCCGCATATGTCTAGTTACTTGGACGACGCCGTCAAGTTGAAACTAACGCCTGTGTCCGCCATTTTGCCTTCTGCATTCAATTCGATTGCTGGAGTGCGAATTGAATGCAAAGTGCAAAATGCAAAAGTCAAAATGGCGGACGGAGGCTCATGCCCTTTTACTCTTTCCCCTCCTGAACCCCGATCCCTGAACTCTGAACCCTTGAGTCTTGACTCGGGCGAACCGGCTCGTAATATACCGTCGCACTGCCCGCGGCCGTGGCGGAATTGGCAGACGCGCTAGATTCAGGTTCTAGTGTCGAAAGACGTGCTGGTTCGACTCCAGTCGGCCGCAATCCAGAAGCCCGCAAACGACGTTGGAGCGTGTTGCGGGCTTTCTCATTTCCGTATCGTGCCGACTACACCACTTCAAACTCCGGTCCGGCTTGGCGGGGATGCCCGCCCCAACGGTTTTGATCCGCTTGGCAATCTGGACCATATGGCTTCGCTGATAGGCGAGGTCAGCGGCGAATCCGTCGCCGTGGTGGTTGATCGGCTTGAAAACGAGCGGCTGCATCCGGGAAAAACGGTCGCCGATGACTTCGCACGGCACGGCGGGCCACGCTACGAATGGGGACCGCACCTCGAATCCTTTTATGCTTCGACCAATGCGTTCCTCTACGAATTAGCGGTTTGGAACCGCAACGCCTTGAAGCGCCGGATGCGTCGATGGGTGACACGCCACATGGCCTGCTCGGGCGCCGCATTGGACGTATTAAGCGTCGGCGACGGGCTGGGCTTCGACTGTCTTCATCTGGCACGCAAGCGGCATCGGGTGACATACTTCGAACTCCCCGGTCTGGGCGAGCAGTTCGCACGAAAGCTCTTCCAGCGCAGCGGATACCAAATCCCGATGCTCACCGACCCGGCGCGCATCCCGCTCGAATCCTTCGATGTCGTCACGTGCTTCGACGTCCTGGAGCACGTCCCCGACCCGCCGGCGATGGTGCGCACGCTGGCATCCTATCTGCGGCCCGGCGGGCTCTTGTATGTCAGCGCGCCGTTTTTCATGGTGCTGCCGTGGTACCCGACGCACCTGCGATCCAATCGAAAGTTCAGCGGGAACCTGAAACTTTACCGTCAGGCCGGACTGCGGCTGGCAGGTGGGTGCTTTAGCTGGCTGCCGATCGTGCTGCAAAAGGCTGGTGGTGATGCACCGCCCCGCGGGATCGCGGAAACATTGCCGGTGCGCCTGGCGATTCCGTTCCATCTGACGGGACGGGTGAGCGCGTGGGCGTTTTCCCCCGGGCACCTCGTCCGGCGGATATGCAATCGGGGGTTCGACAACGCGCGTTCATCAACGTAAGGCTTCGGCGGGCTGTATCGTGTCAGCCGACGTAAACGAACGACCTGCCGAAACGGTTGGAAAACTGGGCAAAATCGCCGTTGCTGATTTTTGCTCCGGAGTTCAAGAAGTCGAAATACGGGACGTAGTTGGCCGACCCGAACGTGCTGCCAAATGCATTGGAGAATGTTGCGAAATCGCCGTTTGATACTTTCTTGTCACCATTAATATCGCCATAGAGCCGGTGGAAGGTTTTGGTTTCGTTGCCGCCGGCGAGATGACGGGAAAGGGCGTCGCTGACAAGCGGAGCGTGGACCGTTGCGGTGTAGATCCCGTCGATCAAAGAACCGCGTGCGCTGAACGCGGAAGTGAGTACGATCGGCACAACCCAGGTGACGCCGCCGTCGGAGGTGGTCAGCGTGCCCAGGGCGATCGACGCGTCCGTCGGCGCGCTACCGTCGTTGAGCCCGCTGTTGCCGGTGTTTAACTGGGCAATGGTGATGGCCCCGGCGGAGAGGGTGACAGCGCTGGAGAATTTGAAGGTCAGGCTGCGGACCAGCGATCGCTGCCGGTTCCCGTCATCAATCGTGGTCGAGACTACGGTCGGTCCGGGGTTGAATACGAAGTTCGCGTATCGCGTGCCCCACAATCCGTCCTCGCCGCTGTCGTCGGGGAGGGCAGCGCGCGTCAAGGCATATTGGTTGTAGACCCAGAACGTCTTGTCGTCGCTCGGATCGACCGAGATGGCGCTGTAATCGCCCCAACGGTTTGATCCGCTGCCGAACGTGCGGATGTAACCGTCCTGGCCCTCCGCCAACGTGGCGCTGGTTTCGACGGTGCCCGGCAGGTCGGTGGGCCGCCGGCCCGTGTAATAGGCGCCCGCCAGCAGATTGTCGCCGGAGGCGGAGAAGCCGATCGCCATGTCTCCCGCGCCGTCCACCGCGATCGACGGCATGTAGGTCCACGTGCCCGGCGCGATGTCCTCGCCGCCAACATTCCCCTGGTCGGCCAGCGACAGTGCGGCGGGCGTGGTCGTGTCAATCTTGTACCAATGGACGGTGGCCTGCGCGGCGTCGGGGCCCGTATTGGGGTTGATGGTATTGACGGCCCACAAGCTGTTATTGCGCCACACCACGGAGAGGACGCGGGCGTCGTTGGTTTCGATCCCGGGGTCGCCGCTGGCCTGCGGGGCGGGGCCGGGGAGCGTGGAGCTTTCGATGTTCGCCGCGGTCGGCGTCGCGCCGAGCATAATGAACTGATTGGTGAACGTGGGGGAAGTCAGGGGGTTTTGGATGCTGACGACATTAATGTAGTCCGCACCGTTCAGGTCGTGGAATTCAACGTCGTTCTCGTCGGTGGCGGAGACCAGAAACTCATTGGTGCCCGTGGTTGAGGTGCCGTACATGTGGGCGGGCTCGAGGGTCTGAAGCCCCGTGGTCGCACCGGAGAGCGTGGCGGGGTCGTAGATGTTTACGGTGGAAGTGTTGCCGGCGTAAAGGTCCGACTTGTTGAGAATCCACAGGCGACTTCCGCCGTATTGAGTTTGGGACGGGATGTCGAACATATTGCCCGTGAGATAGACGGCGTTCTGGTCGATGCCCAACTGTGGAAAATCGGGGAAATAATCCGTTCCGCCGAGAGTGACGTTGGAATTGACACTCTGGAACCACCATCCGTCGTTCGGATTGCTGTCCTTGGAGACGGCGACGACGAGATGCGACTCGTCCGCCCCGCCCAGGATTGAGAACGAGAGCGAGAGCATCGACACCACGAAGCGGCCCTGGTATTGGTCGTATAGGACCTTCGGGTCGCTCATGAGATCGGGCGGATTGACCGCAAAATTGGCGAAGACGGGGGCGAAGAAATCGAAGGTCGATTCGCTTTGCTGCTGAACGCCCGCCTTGGTGTACCACTCGATGGCGTCATTGACGACGTTGACCACATGCGCCGGGCCGGCCGCCGCGATGGGGTCGGGAGGGATGATGTCCCCGCCGTTGAGGGTGGAATCCTGCGTGTAGTTGATTGCCTCGATGGTGGAAAGAGGGGCGGGGGCCGCGGTTAAAAGCAGCCGCGGCTCCATGTGCTCGACAATGCATCGACTGCGCATGGGCCGTCGAGCCCGGCGAACCGGGAGGCGTGGTGACGCAGCCGATACGAAATTTTCCTGCATTTCCTCTCCGGTTTTTGTCTTGTGCGCGTGGCTTATCAGGAAGAGACCGCCGATCCTGATGGTAACAAAACACGGCAGAAATCGCTTGAAAAAAGCATGACGGGCAAAAAACCAATTTGGAGGGACGCAAATCAGAGGGGGCTAGTGGCCTGCGATGGGTAATCTAGGACTGCAATCGCGTTCCGAAGGATGTGCCCATTCATTTGGGCGAGTCGGAATGCCGCAGATGCTCCTCGAAATGGGCGAGGTAAGCTGTAAAAAGCACAGGTTTGTCGCGGATGATCAGGAGGTTCTCGGCGTTGAGGTCTTCCGACTGGTTGGTGAAATTAAACGAACCGGTGATGATCGTGCGGCCGTCGATCAGCATGATCTTGTCGTGCGCGTCCTTGTGACGCCCGTCGCGCCAGACGGGCAGGGAAGTGCGGGCAAGATAGGCGGCGGCGGAGTAAATGCCTCCGATGTTATTTTTGTCGAGGATAATTCTTACCCGCACGCCTCGCTCCTGGGCCGCCTTGAGGGCGTCGACGATTTCTTCGGCGGTTATCAAATACGCCTGCACGTCGATCGACCGGTTGGCGTGGTCGATTTCGTTAAGAATGGCGGCCATCGCGCCGCCGCCCGGGGAAAAATAGACGGCGATGCCGTCTTCGATCGCGGCCGGAGGCTTAAGCGTGCGATGCGCATGTGCCGGTAGCGGATCACGGACGCACCCACATAACAACGTAACTGCAATCAAGCCTGCCAGGTGCTTCATTTCACCTACAAATTGGATTCGAGTGCCAGCGCGGAGTCTTCAATAATTACGGTCAGACCTACTTGGCGGGGGGCGGGGTTTTGGCCGTGCTCACCGGCGTGGGCGAGGCCGGGGCCGTCGTCGGCTTGGTAGTTGGTGCGGTCGTCGGCTTGGGGAGGGGCGGCTTGTAGCCGAACGCGCCGTAGGAAACGATGTTGCGCATGATGGCGGTGGCGCTGTTGGGCGAGTACCCCGAGATGCCGTCCATCGGCTCGCCGACGAGGCCTCCCGTGAGGTCCTCGCGGCTGTAGAACACAGCGATGCGGTTGCCGCGGGGGATGCCGATCAGCCGCGGCGTCTTGAGCTTTCCCACCACGCGCTTGTAGAAATCGCGGTAAGTGACCGACTCGATTTGCCCGTCGGCAAGGTTAAACACGGGGCTCTCGATTTCCAAAGGCTTGGCGAACGCAGCTTCGGCTTCCTTTCCGAAGATGGTCTTGAGCTCGGTCTCGGCGGATTCGCAGAAGTCGGGGCTTCCGCCCGCCGCGTCGATTAGCAGGGTGCCGCCGTGCAGAACGAACTGCACCAGTTCGGTGCGGGCGGCGGGAGTGAGCGTGAACTTCGTTGTTCCCGTGAGGTGCGCGACCTTATACCCGGCCAGCTTGCCCGTGCCGGGCGTGACGGTGTCGACGGTTAAATCGGCCTTGTGCTGGTTGTGAAAGATTGCTGCGATCCGCGGCCACGCGCCGGGCTCGGGGTCCCAGTTGTCCCCGACCTGCAGGCGCGCGATCTTTGCGGTGCGGTCGGCCTGAATGTCGGAGCGCGGGTGTACGACGATGATCTCGCCCTTGTAGCGGAAGCTCCGCTTGTCAATCGCGTAGAGGAAGACGTCGGCGCCGATATTGAACGCCTCTTCGCGGGTCTTATCGGCGTGGGTCTGCCAGGCGCGGGCCGGGTCGTAGTCGGGGATCATCACGATCAATTCGCGGACGCCGTTGCTGAGCCCGCGCAGCCGGGGGCGATCCTTCCATTTGCTGAAAAGCTCGTTGGTATAAATGACGTGCCCCGCGGGCAGGTCTCGGAACTCGTACTTGGGGTAGAGCTTGCGGCCAAGGGCTTCGATGCTTTTGGCGAAAAGCGTTTTGGAAATTCCGCAGTCGGCGTTGGCGAAGATCATGCCGCCGCCGTCCACGTATTCTCGCAGCTTGGCGAGGTCTTCCGGTTTGAAATTCACGCTCTGGTCCCCGCTGATGTAGAGGATTGGCGCATCGTGGAGCGCGTTCACGGGGACCTTCAAATTGACGATCTGAAAATTAAGCGGGCGTTCGAAACGGCTGGCCGCCCAGTGTGAGAGGTTGGCGAGGTCGCGGTGGCGCTGGTTCCAATTGCCCTCGGCGATGTTGCCCGTGAGGGACGCGACAACGTCGTACTGGAGCTTGTTCATCATGATCGGCGCGCGGCCGCGGACCAGGAACAGCACGCCGAAGGAGGTAGCCGTCAGCGGCGTAGCGCCGGGGAAGCCCCCTTCCCAGGCTCCATCGGCACGCTGCGAACGGACGAGTCTTTCAGCGCCCTCGGCGTACCAATCCGTGTCCCCGAAGTATTTGCGGCCGCTCGCCACGCCGATGCGTTCAACGCCGTACCAGGAATAATTGTTGTTCACCTCGGCGAAGTGCTTTCCCATCCATGCCAGGCCGTCTTCAATATTCTTGTTCGTGATGTTGCCTTTGCAGTCCACGCCGCGGCCGGTGTTGAGCATGTCCTCGGTGATGAAGAGCGTCGCAACGCCTGCGGCGGTCATTGAGGCGGTAGCCGGCTTTTGATCCTTGCTCTTGGGCGTCGAGTCGTATGCCCAGCCGCCCTCCGTGAATTGGTGTGATTTCCACCCCGCGTCAATGGCTTCCCAAACCTTGCTGTCGATCTCAACGTCGTTTTGTGCCCCGGCCCAAAGGCCCAATACACCGTACTGGCTGACGCTGTGATCCAGGCGACCGCTCCCCTTCCCGTCTTCGCCTTTGCCGTTGCCGTAGTCCCAGAAATTCTTGTTTTCGGGACTGCGCTTGCCGTCGTTCATTCCGCTGATGATCGCGTTGGCATCGTGCTTGGCCATGAGCTTGGCCCGCTTGTCGGCGGCGGGCAGCAGGAGCCAAACCTGAGAACGAAGGCCCAGGGAGTAAATCCCGATGACGTCGGCCTTCGACAGGAAGTCAATGGACTTGGCAATGCGCGGGTCATTATTGTCTTCACCGGCGGCGAGCAGCGCGTACGTCGCGAGCGAACTGAATCCGCCGAAGCTGTCGCCCTGCATCTTGTCGTGATTGTGCTTGGTGCCGACGCGGTTGTTATCGATCTCCCAGTGGCCGCTGGGCTTCTGCTGGCTATAGATAAATGCCTTGGCTTTTTCGATGGCGGCATCCACTTCCGCAGGGGTTGCGCCGCGGGCGGAGACGCTTGAAAACGGACAAATGAGAATCGCCAGGAGCAGCCCCCAACTGCCGCAGCGCGGGAAAACCAATTGACGCGCCATCATGTGGTGCCCTCGCAGAAGGTGAGAACGGCCCGATCAAAGTTCCATTGCTGGGGAAATGGGTTAGGGGGAAGTTCCGGCGACCGCGACCGGATTCCCCCGAGCATTATTCACCTGCCCGCTTCAAAACACAATGAGAAGATTAACAGTCGGCCACTTCCGTTTGCCGCCCCTTGTATCGCGTGGGCAACTGGTTATACTTTCCGATTCAACTAATTTCGGGATTGCATTTACGGAGAGTGAACACCCATGGCGGTGAAGTTGCGATTAAAGAGGATCGGGCGGAAGAACGCACCGGTATACCGGCTGAATGCGGTCGATTCCCGCTCGCCCCGTGACGGGCGTGTGATTGAGGAGCTTGGCTTCTACAATCCGCGCGAGAAGGACCAGGCCAAGCAGTTCAACGCCCAGCTCGACAAGTGCCGGGAATGGATGGACAAGGGCGCGATCCCGTCTGAGACGGTTTCCTCGCTGCTCAAGAAACAGGGCGTGGAGCACAAGATGCTTCGCCTGCCCAGGCCCGGCAAGCCCAAGGTGGTTGCCGCCGCTGCCCCGGCCGCCCAAGCAAAGCCGGCATAAGCTCAGAGGAATGCGTTTACTCCTCTTCGCGCGGAGCGCAGGGTCATTATCGGACTCAGCCGTTTAGCCGCCCCGCTTGCGGGGCGTGTTTCGCGCCAGCGAAAGAATAACGCTCCGCAAGCGGGGCGGCTAAACAAATGCTCAGCCCGCACTGGCTTTGGCCGCGCGAAACGCGGTAAACAAAAGCTCTGCCCGAACGCATGCCGCTGCGAATCGACATTCTGACGCTGTTTCCGGAAATGTTCGTCCCCATCCTGGGTACCAGCATTCCCAAACGGGCGGCGGAAAAGGGGTTGGTCAGCTATCATCTGACCAACATCCGGGATTTCGCGACTGATGCCCATAAATCAGTCGATGATAAGCCCTTCGGCGGCGGGCCTGGGATGGTGATGATGTGCCAGACGGTGTTCGACGCCGTTAGGCACGCCGAAAAACAGGACTCCCGGCCCGCGACGCGGCTGCTACTGAGCCCCCAAGGCCGGGTGTTCGATCAAAGCCTGGCCGAGGAGCTTGCGAAAAAAGATCGCCTCCTCCTGATTGCAGGCCATTACGAAGGCTTCGACGAGCGTATCATCGAGGGCCTGTCGCCGATGGAAGTAAGCATCGGCGATTATGTTTTGAGCGGCGGAGAACTGGCGGCAATGGTCGTCGTCGATGCCGTGGTCCGGTTGCTCCCGGGCGCCTTGGGCGCATCGGACGGGGCGGCGGACGAAACTTTCGCCGACGGGTTGCTGGAATACCCCCAGTACACTCGGCCGCGAGAATATAACGAGATGCAAGTGCCGGCGGTGCTGCTAAGCGGCGACCACCGGAAGATCGCCCAGTGGCGGCTGGAGCAGCGTAAGCTCCGCACCGGGCAGCGCAGGCCGGATCTCTGGCAGGCCTACCTGGAAAAAAACGGCCCGCAAGAGTCCGATGTGCGTTCCAAACTCGAACGCCGGTCGGACGCGAAAGATGCAGGGCCGAACCCGAACGACTGATGTACAGTATTTTTCCCGGCCCGCGGTCGTACGTCGGGGTCCCGGATCGGAGACTTAAGAGCCATGATCAACAAGATTATCGAATCCGTCGAACAGCAGCACCTGAAGAAAGAGAACATTCCCACCTTCGAGATCGGCGACACGGTTGACGTGCATACGCGGATCATCGAAGGCGAGAAGGAGCGAATCCAGATATTCTCCGGCACGGTCATCATGAATAAGGGCCGGGGCATCAACGAGACGTTTACCGTCCGCCGAATCGTGAACAACGAAGGCGTCGAGCGCATCTACCCAAAGCATTCGCCGTTCATCTCGAAGGTGGTCGTGAAGCGTGGCGGCGAATCCCGCCGGGCCAAGCTCTTCTACCTCCGCGACCGCGTGGGCAAGTCTGTCCGCCTCGCCGAGAAGCGCAAGGAAAAGCGCACCGAAAAGCCCGCAGCCGAGCAGGCGCCGCAGAATGCCGAGCTCGCCGCGTCTGCGACGTGAGCGGGGGCGGGAAAGTGCAGAGTAAGAACTTAGGAAAGGGAATTTCTTTCACGCCGGGTACGAGCGACAGCGAGGCCCCGGATTCGGTGGTCCTTAAAATCCGGGGCCTC
>JAQGHP010000579.1 GCA_028288775.1 Phycisphaerales bacterium
GCTGTTCCGCGAGATGACGAATCGTCCGGAATGCCCGGAGTTTTTGACTTCCATTGCGTACGACCTGCTGTAAGGGATTTCACAAACGACTTGATCGCTGAGGAGCTTGTCATGTCCACGATGTCGCATCCGTCAAGGAATGGTTGTAACGGGGAGGGGTCGCGGGAACTCGCCCGCCGATGGGACACCGAAGCGCGGTGGAAAGGCGTAACGCGCCCGTACACGGCGGAGGACGTCGGCCGACTCCGAGGGACGATGCATATCGAGCACACGCTAGCCGAGCGCGGCGCGCGTCGGTTTTGGGACCTGCTGACCGGCCGCGATGGCGACCCCTACATCGCCGCCCTGGGCGCGCTCACCGGAAATCAGGCGCTCCAGCAAGTGCAGGCCGGGCTCAAGGCCGTCTATTGCAGCGGCTGGCAGGTGGCCGCGGATGCCAACGAAGCCGGGCAGATGTACCCCGATCAGAGCCTGTATCCTTCCGACAGCGTTCCGGCGCTGGTGCGGCGCATCAACAACACGTTCCTGCGCGCCGATCAGATTCACCACTGCGAGGGCGACGACAGCACCCACTGGTTCGCGCCGCTGGTGGCGGATGCGGAGGCGGGGTTCGGCGGAACGCTCAATGCGTTCGAGATCATGAAGGCGATGATCGAGGCAGGCGCCGCCGCCGTTCACTTCGAGGACCAGCTCTCCTCGGCCAAGAAATGCGGGCATCTGGGGGGAAAGGTGCTGGTGCCGACGCGCGACGCCGTGCAGAAGCTCATCGCCGCCCGCCTGGCGGCAGACGTGCTCGACGTGCCGACGGTTCTCATCGCCCGCACGGATGCCAACGCCGCCCGCCTTCTCAGCAGCGACAGCGACCCCCGCGATCAGGCGTTTCTTACCGGCAATCAGACGCCCGACGGGTTCCACGAAATACAAGGCGGCATTGAGGCGGCCATCGCACGCGGGCTGGCCTACGCGCCTTACGCGGACATGCTTTGGTGCGAGACTTCCCACCCCGATCTGGACGAGGCGCGTGAATTTGCCGAGGGGATTCATGCGCAGTTCCCGGGCAAAATGCTGGCGTACAACTGTTCGCCTAGCTTCAACTGGCGGCAGAAACTCGACTCTCCGACGATCCTTCGCTTTCAGCGCGACCTGGGTGACATGGGTTACCAGTTCCAGTTCATCACGCTGGCCGGGTTCCATGCGCTCAATTACAGCATGTTCCAGATGGCCCGCGACTACCACCGCAACGGGATGGCCGCTTATGCGGACCTGCAGGACGATGAGTTCGCCGCCCACACCGATGGCTACGACGCCACCACGCACCAACGTTTCGTCGGCACGGGCTATTTCGACGAAGTCGCCCAAGTCATCAGTTGCGGCGAATTCTCCACCGGCGCGCTCAGCGGCTCCACGGAGCAGCAGCAGTTTCATAGTCGCAACGGCAACGGCAATGGCGTGACGAACAATGTGATGAGCCGAAAATAGCGAGGACAGGCAACACGGCCGTAATATCCCTTACTCGCGGATGCACCGGGGCGTGCGACTGGCCCGGAAAATAATCAATCAGGTATTACCTGATTCGCTCTTAAGGGATCGGCTAGGCATCTCTACGGGAGCGGTAGGTGCCGGACCCCGTGCATGCCCTGATTTTCACTCCCCCACGGGAATTATCCGTAATTCCCTATTGACCCCTCCTGCGCACGTGAGCATAGTGCCGCCGTCATACCTAAGCCCGCCCATGAGAACCAGTGGGTGATCAGGCCGGGGTGTTCTGCGTTTGATGGAATTGTCAAAATCAACCGGATTCAGGCGTCAAACGAGGCCCGCGACACAGGGCGATGCGCCCTTCGTCTGCGCATAGCGAGGCCAGTTTGCGTAGATGGTGATTCACGCGAAACAGGAGATAACCATGAAAGATCTTAACGGAAAGATTTGTATGGTAACCGGCGGCGCGAGGGGCATCGGGCGGGCCATTGCCTTGGCCATGGCCGAAGCCGGAGCGGACGTGGTGATAAACTATAGCAAGGCGAAAGCCGCTGCCGAGGAAGTCTGCTCCCAAGTCCGCACCCGCGGCGTGCGCGCGTGGGCGTACCAGGCGGATGTGGCGGACGAGGAGCAGGTGAACGTGATGGCCGAGGCCCTCCGTAAAGACACCGGACCCATCGGCATTCTCGTGAACTGCGCGGGCATCACGCGGGACAAATCCTTTGTGAAGATGACCCGCTCGATGTGGGATGAGGTGCTGGGCGTGAATCTCGGCGGGCCGTTCAACGCGACGCGGGCCTTTCTCCCCGGCATGTTCGAGCAGGGGTGGGGGCGGATCATCAACATCTCGTCGATCGTCGGCCAGGCGGGCAACTTCGGCCAGGCCAACTACGCCGCGGCAAAGGGCGGACTGGTCTCCTTCACGATGACGCTGGCCAAGGAACTTGCCCGCAAGAACATCACGGCCAACGCCGTCGCCCCGGGCTTCATCGAGACCGACATGACCAAGGACCTGCCCGAGGCGGCCAAGCAACAGGTCAACACGCTCACCCCAGTGGGCCGGATGGGCACTCCCGACGAAGTAGCCGCCGGCGTGGCCTTCCTTGCCAGCCCGCGGGCGAGCTACATCACGGGACAGGTGCTTGCGATCAACGGTGGCATGTATATGTGAGTGGCTGATAACAAGGATTCGAACCAGCCGATGCTTCAACGGTCACGGCCACTTGCCGCGGCCGGACGCGTCGTCGCGGCGGGGTGGATGCCCCGCCCGCACAACAACCGACACGGAGGACCATTATGACTCTGATCACAAATCCCGGGCAGGCCCGCGATCGCGTGGCCAAGGCATTCTTCGAAGTGCTCCACCAGACCTTGCCCGACACGCCCCAGCCGGGGACGTCCTATCCCGACCTGGTGGGGCGGGCGCGCATCCTTCAGGACACCATCTTCTCCGCGTTCCTCGACGAATATGGCCTCTCCGCCCGTGATGCTTCGATGAGCGAAGACGACAGCAGCGACCGTAATGGCGCGGACTGATTTCAGAACAGGAAAACAGGAATGGAGTACGAATCATGACTCGCAATCAGCGACGTGCCGCGGCCCTCGCCCAGGACTTGCGTTCCGGGGGCCTTCAGGCGGCCGATCTCTCCGATACCGATTGGGACTTGCTGCTGCTTGCCGCCGACCTGTACGACCCGCGTTCGGTCCCGCTGACGGTGTCGTCGCGGGTCCTCGAACGCGTGGCGCTACGGACCGGCTTTTTCACCGAGCGTGCCACGGCCACCCGGACGGACCTGCTGGCGCTGACGGCCGATCCCGGCAGCGTCGGCGCGATGGCGCCGTCCTGAGCGCGGCCCGTCGAACCACGGCGGCGCTTCACAGACGGATGATCCCGCGCTGCACGGCGATGGTCACCGCGTGGGTACGGTCCGAGGCCCCCAGCTTTTCCAGGATGTTCTGCACGTGCATCTTGATGGTGCCTCCCGCCGTGCCGAGGTGGGCGGCGATCTCCTTGTTGGCCAGGCCTTTGGCCACGAGCCCGATCACCTCCACCTCGCGCGGCGTGAGCGCGACCTGCGGGAAGTATTGCCCGAGGCGCTCGGCGACCTCCGCGGGCATGAGCCGCTTGCCCGAGTGGACGAGGCGCACGGCGCGCACCACTTCGGTGTGAACCATCTCCTTGAGGAGATAGCCGCGCACACCGGCCTCCAGGGCGCGGTAGATTTCCTGGTCCCCATCGAAGCTGGTGAGGGCGATGATCCGCGCATCAGGAGCTTCGGCGCGGATCGTCTTTGCCGCGGCGATGCCGTCGCACTCGGGCATGCGCAAGTCCATTAGCGTCACGTCGGGATGGTGCAGACGGAACTGCTCGATCGCCTCCCGCCCGTTGCCGGCCTCGGCGACCAGCTTCATGTCCGTCTCGTTGCTGAGAATGGACGCGATGCCCTTGCGTACGAGCGGGTGATCATCCGCGCACAGCACCCGGATTAGATCTTCGGAACTTTCTTGGGACATTAAGACTCCCTGTTGCTTTCCTTGCCGGCGGCAATCATCGGGCTCGCGCCGCCCGTCTTGCCCGTGGGGAACAATACGTACACGGCTGTCCCCCGGCCCGGCTCGCTGACGAGGCGGAGGTCCGCGCCGATCTGCGTGGCACGCTCGCGCATGCCGATTAAACCGTAATGTCCGGGGCCGGGCCCCGCGCCGTTTTCGGCCGGAATCCCAGACCCGTCGTCTTTTATTGTCAGGCGCAAGGCCTGGGGCGTGCCGTTCAGGGCCACGTCGATCGTCCGCGCGCCCGAATGTTTCACCGCATTCGTCACGGCTTCCTGCGCGATCCTCAGAAGATTGTATTCAACCTCCGGCGCGAGGGTCGGCCCATCCTTTCCGACGTTAAGCTTCAGACGCACGCTCCGGGTTTCCGTGATCTGCCTGGCCGCCTGCGAAATGGCGGCCGCAAGGCCCGAGTTG
>JAQGHP010000605.1 GCA_028288775.1 Phycisphaerales bacterium
CTCTAATAATTACGGAAATAACTGTCGGTAGATCATTTCCGGTATGAAAACGTTTGTGCGCTATCGAAGTGGAGAGAACATCGCTTTTGCAGTCAGAAGGGCTGGAATATGCATTTACATCGTGTTACTTACATCTTCATTCCATTAGCAGGTGCGGACCTGGGGCGCGGATTTATGATCGCCTTGAAGCGCGTTTCAATCGCAATTGCGATCATTCTCTGCGCGTTACTCATTTCCGTTGTCATAAAGGCGATGAGGATAAACAGGCGTGCCACGAAAAAAAGGGGGGCGGCATGTGGAAATTGCGACTACGATTTACGTGGACTTCCACAGCTACGTTGCCCCGAGTGTGGCTACTCAGTTGATGCAGCAGGTGTTTCTTGCTCAGAGTTTCCGCGTCCGTTGTATCCCTTCGGACGCTCATTTCTATGGACCGGAATCGTGTTGGGCGTTGGCGTGCTAATTGTCCCCCTCAAACCCGTTTGGATTGGCTGTTATTACGGACTTGTAATGTTCGGAATCGGGTCAGGCGGGCTCTATTTAATTCGTCTCTCCCATCAGGATCGACTGCGCGACTGGCGAGTCCAAAGTTCTGCATTCTTCACAAATGCCGCAGATGAGGGGCCGGGAGTCGATTCACCGCGTCCGGCGAATGAAAGGGGACGCAGTTAAATTAAACTAGCTGCGTCCTGCTCTGTCTCGACCCTCCTTTTTCCTCAATTTTCTTGCGGAGCCCGTTTTGAAAATTAGCGAGAAAATGGCCTTATTCTGAGGCGTCCTGAGCGGGCGCAACAGGGGGTCGAGACAGAGCAGCTGCGTCCCCGTTTCACTCCCTATTGGGATAGGCTCTAAGCTCGAGGAAACAGTGCATCGAGGTCAAATAGGATGTGGGCGACGATAAGAGGCCAGAGTTGCCGCCACTTCCAATAGACAAACCCGAAAATCAGACCAATCGGCAAGACGATTAGCACTGCGTTCATACCCTGATATGCGTGCAAAAACGTGCGAAACAGAGCACTCGCCAACACTGCGCTCCACATACCGTATCGTTGCAAAGATTGGATGAAGTAGCCGGACTCCATCGTCTCTTCAAAAAACGGATTGATTACCGAGACGAGAATAACGAAAGGCAGGGAGAGGTGACCAGCCACGGGGAGAAAATTTACTATTCCTGGTAGAAGCACACCCACGATACCTATCGCCAAACCCACTATTAAACATAAGAGGATGCCTGCGGCGGTATATCTCCAAGAGAGTTGCAAGCCAAACGACTTGAATGACCAACCACGAATGCTTCCAATCCACAATGTTACTGCCAGCCCCAACAATTCAATAATGACCAACCCGAGCGCACCGTTGTTGGAAAGCTCAGCCGTCAACGTGACGCCCCACGCATGGCACACAATGGCCGTAATCCCTCCGATAATCCCCCACCAAAAGCAGACGAGCGTGATGAGACAAAACACTGCGCGCCCTGAAAGATTACGAATGAATGACTTCATGCCGTAAAAAGCGACCTATTCAAAATAACGGAGAAAGTAACTGAAGTGGAATTAATTGGAAATTCCAAATTCGCGGTCGGCATTGCGTCGCTGGTCGATGCTACGTCGTAATTCTGTCCCATGGGGTGCTTGCGTAACAAGGTGCAACCCGCCGATCGGAGGCCCATTGCCCATCATTGCCCCGATTTTGGCCTTCGAGTTTATGGGCAATGGCGCCGGGAATAACCAAGGGGATCATCCCCTTTTTTTCGCGCCAGGCGCGGCCAAAGCCGACGGAACCGACGGTCCAGACCCGGGCAGGCACAACGGGCTGGGGAATGTGCGTCATTATGGCTCGGCGTTGCTGAGATAGCCACGGATGGCGCAGGGGATTGGCCGAAAAGGGAGGGGGATTCGGCGGGCACGGTCTTTGCGTTTGAGCCTTTCGGTTCTAACCAAAGGAGACCGAATCATGGGACAAGAAGATATTGCAGCGGGCAAAGTGAAGCAGATTAAAGGCAAAGCCAACGACGTGGCCGGTGCGGTAACCGGTGACACCGCCCAGCAGATCAAGGGCAAGGTGCAGAAGGCGGTTGGGAAAGTACAGGAAGCCGTCGGCAAGGAATCGTCGCGGCCGGCAAACAATCCGGACTGATCCTGCGGCCGCTCGCATACCGCCGACCGGCCTGCGACGGCGGCTCGAAGCGCACCATCTGGATTCCGTTTTCATCGCCCAGGGAATGGATCGCTTCGAGCAGCTTGTCGCGGCCGGCGGTGGTGAGCCGCACCGAGACCTTAAACGTTCCGCCCCGCGCCACACCCGACAGTTCGGCCCCGCCATCGGCGAGAAGTTTGCGCGCCAATACGGTTGCTTCTCTGCGGTGCGCGCCTGGCTCATCCATGTAATCCGCCAACGCGCCAGGCAGGCGATCGACCGAACCCGCGATCAGCAGGATGGTTCCGAAGCCCCTCAGGAGCGCGGTCTCGGAAGGGTCGTCGCTTGCGGCACGTAAATGCCACACTGGATTGCTGGCGAGCAATTCCACCCCATCGTCCTGCCCCAGTAACAGGTAGGAGCCTTGGGCGAGACAGATGATGGTCGCCGGGCCGGCGGAAATGAAGCAGATCTCGCCGCTCCCGAGGCTGCGCGATGTCTGGGAGGGAGGGTGAGCGCTGAAATCCAGCACGAGCCGCGTGTTGTCGCCCGTCATGGCAAACGGGACCCCGCCAGCAGACCCGGCCGATCCAACCCGTGCCGCGGGCGCGCATCCGAGCGTCCCGACTACAACGAGCATCGCCCACGCCGCGTAACGACTCATCCATCCCATCGCAATGAACCTCAGGTGCGCGATGATTCTATGCCCGAACGCTATTGCCACACACGTCGGGAAATTCGGGGAATGCGATAAGGCCGCGGAAGGGCCTTCCACATCCCGTCTTTCAGCGTATTCGAGCCTGCCTCCACCTTGAACGAACCGCCAGACTCGCGAGTGTGAGAGCCTTCACGCGGGCTTACGAAATTCTGCATTATCGTTGCGTCTCCTTGCCGCGTCCGGTAACGTTCGGATGGGAGCGCACGTGGCCATGCGACGCATTTTTCCCTTGCCGGGGAGGCAGGAGCGGGAGAGCACCGGGGGCCGTCATCACGGCGGCACGGGCAGGGGGCGCCGCGCAGCCTTTACTTTGGTCGAACTTCTCGTGGTCATCGGCATTATCTCGGTGCTGGTGGCGATGCTCATGCCCGCTTTGGGAATGGTGCGCGAGGCGGCTAAAACCACCAAGTGCCTCTCCAACCTCCATCAGATTGCGATGGGGATCCAGATGTACGCCGGGGACCATCACGACTGCCTCGTGCCCGGGGATTACTGGAGCCCGCTGGAAGTGCGGGGCTCGTGGAAGGCGACGCCCAGTTGCGGCAGTTGGGCCGTGATCCTCGCGGAATATCACTATCTCCCCAATCCCACCGGCATCAGCCACAGCATCACCGACCCCGAACTGTGGACGGACGATACGTTCGATCGGGACAACGTCCTGCGCTGCCCCAGCGGCAGCGACGACGACATGTCCGCCCTCGGATGGCCCACAACCCAGACGGACGCGAGAGGCGCGCAGTGGACCACCCGCCGGGATGATTTCAGCCTCGTCGGCGCACGCACCTGGTACGCGGTCAACGGGGCCTATTTTCAGGATACCCAAGCGAGCAATCGCAAACTCCCGTTCCAATGGTTTCCCGACGGGGACCCTTACAACAACAATCCCGACTACAGCACGCACCGGCTTTCGCAGTTCAAGAACAGCAGCAGACTACCGATGGTTTTCGACGGCTTCTGGATGTTCCAGTACAACACGGCGTTCATCAACGCCCGGCATAACCGCGGAAAGGCCACCAACGTGCTCATGGCCGACGGCCACGCCGAGGCCCGTCCCACCGACACGCTTCCGGACGCCGACTGGTATCTCAAGTAACATGCCTTCCCGGCCCGATTTGACCGGCTGACGACTCCCCCCTACAACGCTCTCCATGAGCGGCCTGAGTTACGAGCAGAGCGGAGTGAACTACGATCGGCTGGACGCCTTCAAGCGCGCCTGCCAGCGGGCCGCGGCATCTACCACCGGCGCGCTGCGCTCGCACGGACTAGCCGAGCCCGCGGGTATTCGCGGCGAAAGCGCCTACCTCCTGGAATCCGAAAACGAATACCTCGCCCACGTCGAGGAAGGGCTGGGCACAAAAAATCTCATCGCCGACGCCATGGAAAAACTCGGGCGGCCTGGGTTCTACCGCAACGTCGGAATCGACACCGTCGCGACGATGGTGAATGACCTGATTACGGTGGGGGCCCTTCCCATTTCCGTCGCGATGCACGCGGCAGTGGGGGACGCCGACTGGTTCAAAGACGACCGCCGGGCCGCGGACCTGGCGGACGGGTTCGCCGAGGGATGCCGGCAGGCCAACGCCGTGTGGGGCGGCGGGGAGACGCCGACGCTCCGCGGCATCGTCAATCCGGAAACCATCGTCCTTGCGGGATCGGCCCTGGGCCGTATCCGCCCCAAGACCCACCGCCTTGCCGGCGACGTCCGCGACGGGGACGCGATTATTTTCCTGGCGTCGTCGGGCGTGCAGACCAACGGCCTGACACTCTGCCGGGCGCTGGCCGATCGTTTGCCCGGCGGGTATCTGGAAAGTGTTCCCGGCGACAGCCGACCTTATGGTGAAGTGTTGCTCGACGCGTCCGTGATCTACGTCCGATTCCTCGCGGCGCTTCAGTCGGCGGGGCTGCGGCCGCATTACGCCGTACACGTCACGGGCCACGGCTGGCGCAAGCTGATGCGGCCCACCGAACCGTTCGTCTATCGCATCAACCAAACCCGCGAGCCGCTGCCGATCTTCCGGTTCATCCAGCAGCGCGGCCCGGTGAGCGAAAACGAGATGTACGCGACGTTCAACATGGGCGCCGGCTTCGCAGTCTATGTCGATCCGACACAGACGCCGCAATTCCTGGAAATCGCAAAGGCAACGGGTTACGACGCGTGGCTTGCCGGGACGATTCGCAAGGAAGGCGCGCGGAAGGCCGTCGTGATCGAGCCTCTGGGAATCACGTTCGAAGGGGACACGCTTCAGGTCCGGTGAATTCCCCGATGGGCGCCACTTTGCCCCGAGCCCTCGCCCAAATGCCGGGCGCTCCCGCCGGGGGCCGCCCGTCTACTCCCCGGCTTTTCCGCATCGCGCCCTGGCTGGTATTCGCGGCGATGCTTATCGTGCAGTTCCTGCTCTTCCGGTCGTTCGCCCTGCGCGAGATTACCTGGAGCTACCCGCAGAACTTTGACCAGGCCGTCTTCCTCGATCACAGCTACGAAACCTATGACCGCATGATCCACCACGGCGCGCTCGCCGGCCTGCTGCACGGCGCGGGATTCCGAGGCGGCGCCGCGCTCCCCAACGGCGCGCTGATCCACCTCCAGGCCGCATTGTTGTTTCACATTCTGGGGCCGACAAGACTCGCCGCTCTCTCGCTCAACTTCATTTACTTCGCGCTGTTCCAGCTCGTGCTCGTACAAACCGTGCGGCGGATGAGCGGCAATTGGGCGCGGGCGTTCATCTCCCTCGCTCTGCTGCTCACCGCCGGGACGACCCTTCAGGACACCGGCGGAATGATGGATTTCCGAATCGACTTCATCACGTTCTGCCTGTTCGGCATCTTCATCTGCCTCGTGCTCCGAGCGGACACCTTCGCGAAGGTCGGCTGGTCCTTGGCCGCGGGGGGCGTGGCCGGTTATACGGTGGCTTTTCGCTTCATCACCCTCGCGTACTTCGTCCCGATTTTCCTGCTGATGTGTTTCGCCTTCGCGTGGAGCGCGCTGCGCAATCGAACCGGCCGGTCGAGCAACCCCGAGGCGGGCCGGCGACTGCGGAATCTCCTCGCGGCGGGCGTGGTCGCCGCGATCGTGACGGGGCCGGTGCTCGTGCATCACTGGGCCGCGATCGGCCATTATTACCTGCGACTGCACGCCGCGGGCGAGCAGCGCTACATCCGGGCGCGATCATTCGCGGTGGCCGACGTGCGCGGCGCGCTGGCGTACTACCCGCATTCGGTTGCAACGCACCACGCCGGGTTCGTGTTCATGGGCTTCGTCGCGATGCTCGTAGTGCTGGGCGTGACGCTGGGCCGCAAGCCGGCCTTGCCGGCGCAACCCGCGTTGCCGCGCTACGCGGTCGGCCCGGCGTTCGGGTTCGTCCTTGTTTGTCTGTTGGTCCCGCTCATCGTCCTCACCTGGGACGTGGACAAGAACGCCGCGGTCGGCAGCATCCTCGTCGGCCCGCTGCTGTGGCTCGCGCTGTTGGCGGCGCTGCGCGTGAAAATACCGCGCGGCGACTCGCCGCGCGGGCGGGCGGCAATCGGCATGGCCGCCGCGAGCCTCGCGGTCGCGCTGACCATGCAGGGCCTCTTCCATCGCCGGCATTCGGACTTCACCCGCCACCGGGCCGAGGTGATGTCCGTGCTCGATCTGTACGAGCGCATCGGGGCCATTTCGCAAGCACGTCATTTGAATAGCCCGGCCGTCGCGAACGATTCCTTCGCGGATTTTCTATTCCCCTCCGCGATCAACGTCATGACCTACGAACGGCACGGTTACCTCCTGCGCGCCCGCGAAGTGCTCGCGACTGACGTGGTCGCGAAGCCCCCCGGCGACGTCGCGGCATCCTTCGAGCGGTGCGACTTCGCCGTCGTCGCACCCCGTCTCACTGCGAAGTCGATCGACACCCCCTTCGAACGCTCGATCGAAGTTGCCCGCGCCCGCAGTGACGCGTATTGCAGCGAAGAGTTGGTGCGCGTCGAAACCATCCGCGCGATGGAGCGCGAGGTCACGCTCTTCAGCCGTCCGTGAAAGCGGGCCACGCGAACCTTTTGGGAAGAGAATTACAGCGAACCACAGAGGGCAAAGAGTAAGACAGGGTAAATTGCCATGTAGGGTGGGCGTACTCGCCC
>JAQGHP010000612.1 GCA_028288775.1 Phycisphaerales bacterium
AACCGGCCGCGCCCGGCGGTGCGCCCGCGGCGAGCGCTCCTGCCGCCCCAGGGGCCGCCGAGCCTGGGGCGGGCGCAGCGGACGCGCAGATCATCGTTGCCACCGAGCCGACGGAACTTATCGTCACCACCGGTAATCCGCAGTTCACCCCAGTGCCCGGCGTCGCGGGTGGACAGCTTCTCTACGCGAGCAATACCGCGTCAAACCTCTTCCTCGATCAGGCCAACCCCCCTCGTTACTACACGCTGCTTTCCGGCCGGTGGTATGCGGCGGGCTCGCTCCAGGGGCCCTGGCAATACGTCGCGTCGGATAAGCTGCCGCCGGCGTTCGCGCAGATTCCGGCCGATTCGCCCAAGGCGGATGTGCTGCCGTTCGTCGCGGGGACGGCCGAGGCGCGGGAGGCAGTGCTCGACGCGGGCATTCCGCAGACTTCGGCCATCAGCCGTGACGCGGGCGCAAATCTTTCGGTCGCCTACGATGGCGATCCGAAATTCCAGGACGTCCCCGAAAGCCCCGGCGTCGCGTACGCGCTCAACACGCCCGAGGACGTGCTGCGCGTGAACGGGCGATACTACTGTTGCCACCAGGCGGTGTGGTACGAGTCTGCCGCTCCTACCGGCCCGTGGACGGTAAGCGCCGCGGTGCCGCAGGTGATCTACACGCTGCCGCCGAGCTGCCCCGCGTATCACGTCAGGTACGTCTCCATCTACGACACCTATCCTGAGTACGTGACCGAAGGCTACCTGCCCGGGTACACCGGCACGTACGTGTACGGCCCGACGATCGTCTACGGCACCGGCTACGACTATCCAGGCTGGGACGGGACGGCCTACTTCCCGCCGCCGGAGACGTGGGGATTCGGCGCTTACTACGACCCGTTCACATTCGACTGGGGCTATGACCCCGGCATGTACTGGATCGGGTTAGGATGGTTCGGACACCCCTGGCATGAGGGTTGGTGGCGCGATCACCCGGCTGAGCACTTCGGCTGGGAGCGTTGGTGGGGACCGCGCGGCTTCGTTCACGCACACGAGATCCGCGGCAACCTGTTGAACGCCCGGGCGGGCGTCGGACATGGATGGAACAACCTCTACGCCCGCGAAGGCAACGCGGCCCGTAACCTCCCGGGCGAAAGGCTCAGATCCTTCACGGCGGCCAGGCCCGCAGTCGGCGCACGGGATAATGTCTTCTCCGGCAGCGACGGCCGCGTGTACCGCCAATCCAATGCGGGATGGGAGGAGCACGGCGGCGCGGGCGCATGGGCCGGAGTCGGACGCGTTCCCGAGGCGCGTCCCGAATACCGCGCGCCCGCCCAGGGCCGTGCGATGGGAGGCTTCGCCAGACCCGAGGCCGGGCTCGACCAGCATTCCGCCGCCCGCTCACGCGGGTCATTCCGATCCGCCCCCTCCCACAGCTTCGGCGGCGGCGGATTCCACGGAGGAGGCGGTGGTGGCGGTCACGGAGGAGGGGGTGGCCACCGCTGATCCGGATCAATGGTGAAAGAGCTCGACCGATGTGAAATCGTTGAAGCTATGCGCGAATTTCGCGCTCGTGCGGAAGTCCCGGCCCGTCCACACCGCCGCGGCTACGGCTCTTCCGCCGCCAGCGGTACATGTGCCTTCTGCAATACTTCATCAAACACTGACTGTGGTGACGCGCTCGTGAGAAAGGTTGCGATTTTCTTCCCATCGCGCCAGACCTGGACCTGCCGGCACTCGAAGCAAATCAAAAAATCGGTCGTCTCCCCCGCCCGTGTGACACGGATTCCGTGCCTCGGATTGAAACAGGCCATCGCGGTGCCGTCGCTCTCGCGCACGCCCGATTGCAGGGCCGCATTCAGTCGCTGCCGCGTCGCGGCGTCCGTCACCGTCGTGCGCCCCAGAATCTCATGATTGTAAAATTCAGGCTTAAACGGAAACGGCCGCAACGACAACAGCTCATACCGGTCGGCATCCGCCAACGCCCGTGCGGCTACGCCAGGCATTCCATGCCACCGCACCCACGCGAGAGCCGTAGCCAGCGCGACGCCCACGACTGCAAGAAACGCCCATCGAAGTTTTCGAGCCCGCCCGGCATTTTGCATAATGGCCATGTAGGATGTCTGTACTCGCCCACCGGTTCCCTAGAATAACTTCCGCTGCAAGCCACGAGCAAACTGTGGGCAAGTACGCCCACCCTACATGATTTTGCCGACGCACGCGCCCTCGCTTCATGTTCCCGGAAGCGGATGACAAGCGGTTGCGATCGTGCGATGATTTGGGCATGACGGATGCAGAGTTTCAGCAGGGGCTTTCATCGCTGGAAGGCATGATTTACCGGGAGGACTTCGAGACTGCCTTGTGTGACCTCTACGCCTCCAGTGAACCCGCACATCGCATCGTCTTGCGTCAGGATTTGACGGCTGGGGTGCTTCAAAAGCCAACCGCTTGGAGGTATCCAACGGCATACTTTCGATCTGACTTAACCAGAGAACAGCGAATTCAGCAATTGCTTATCCGGATGTCAATCGCGGGAGGCTCAACGGATTATCGTGAAGACTTGCGCGAGTTGGCCTATTGCTACCACAGCTTGCTGTTACTCGGACTCGACGCCGACGCCATTTTTGAAACAATCGCACAACTGTCCGATCTCAAATTTGGCCGCTTCGTTCGAGCATTCCTCAGCCGACCTCCAGAGAACAAATCCGTGGAAGCATTTGGCCTCACAATTGTCCAAACGCCAGACGGACCTGTTGTGGATTCGCTTTAAGCTCCATGCGCCAGCACGTACTAACCTAGTCTAAGTAGGACGACTTGAATTGTTTGGCACCCACCGATTCCATCAGGTACTACGCGGCTCCCCACGATCTCCAGAATTCTTTCCGAGTTCGGTCACCAGGCGCGGAGGAGTTCGGTGTCTGCGGCGGCGGCGATTGCCATCGCCGCCTTCGCGTTGTGCGGTTTGCGCCGGGCGGCGGTCTCCGTTCTCTGTCGGCGGGCGCGACGGCGCGGATCGCGGCGGTTGCAGACGTTGGCCGTCGGCGGTCATTCCCGTCTCCGTCACCAGCGCCTTGAGTTGTTGGTGGATGTCGTGCCACTCGCGCATTCTTACGAATGACAGGAAGTTTTGCTGGCACCATTTCCTTAGCTTGCTCGTGCTCAGGTGCTCGGCGTGTTGGTGGTAGATACTCCAGAGTTTGAGGAAAGTAAGGAAGTCGCTGTTCTCGTCGCGGAACTGGGCGTGGGCGGCGTCGGCGGGTTCCTGCTTGTCCATCGGACGCTCGCGGGGATCCTGCACCGTCAGGGCGGAGGCGATGATCAGGACTTCTTCCAGGCAGTTTTCGTCGACCGCGGCCAGGACCATGCGGCCGATTTTGGGGTCGATGGGGAGGCGGGCCAGGGCGCGGCCGATGGGAGTTAGATGGTACTCGAGGTCGATGGCGCCGATCTCGTGGAGAGATTGGTAGCCGTCGCGGATCATTCTGCGGTCGGGGGGTTCCAGGAACGGGAATTCTTCGATGTTGCCGAGGTTCAGCGCCTTCATTTGCAGGATGACGCTGGCGAGGTTGGTGCGGAGGATTTCGGGGTCGGTGAACTGGGGTCTGGTGGTGTAGTCTTCCTCGCTATACAGGCGGATGCAGATTCCTTCGCTGACTCGGCCGCAACGGCCCTTACGCTGGTCGGCGCTGGCACGGCTGATTTTTTCGATGGGCAGGCGCTGCACTTTTGTGCGCGGGTTGTAGCGGCTGATGCGGGCGCTGCCGGGGTCTACCACGTACTTGATTCCTGGGACGGTGAGCGACGTTTCGGCGACGTTGGTGGCCAGCACGATGCGCGGGCGGCCGTGGGGGTGGAAGACGCGGTTTTGCTCGTCGGCGCTGAGGCGGGCGTAGAG
>JAQGHP010000312.1 GCA_028288775.1 Phycisphaerales bacterium
AAGCGATGGTCGGCCCGAACATCAAGTACATGATCAGCACCCAGGAAGAGCAGCTTACGCAGACGCTTTACGACGCAACCCGGCACGAGATCTCCACTTACGCCGCCAAGCGCGAGCTGATGACCGCCGAGAGCCCCGCAATCGGCGAGACCGGCGGATTCCTCAGCGTCCTGGACATCGAACGCCGCAGCCACGAACTGCTCGTCCAGAGCTTCCATCTCTTCGACGAAACCCAAATGGTCATCAAGACCCAGGCGATCATCGAAGTGGTCAAAGGCGCTTAAGCGACAGCCAATACGCATACTTAGAACTGGACAGGCCTGAGGAGCGATCCTCGGGCCTTTTCTTTTTTTGCAAGGCATTCAATCGCTTCGGTAGCCGTTTCGAACCGCTCGACTAGGCGACCCAAGCACGAATACGACGAAACCCACCCCGATCAACGCGCCGCCGATCTTCGCAAGACCGAGAAACACCATTATGGCGACTCCGAGGGCGACAATCGCCATACCGCCGATTGACACTAACCAGTACCACAGGCGGTCGGACCACGAGATCCGCGAAGGGCGTTGTTCCAAGCCCGCGACTGGCTTCCAGTTCGGCGACACGCCTTTGTCATATTTCGAGGGCCTATGGACGGACATGAGATCCCGACCTTCCCCAAATCGCTACACTTCGCCCGATTCCTCCCCCTCAACCTCGCCCGTCACCGCCTCCACGTGATCCGCTCCCTCGGCGTCAGCTTCTTCCGCCGCCAATTCCCCTTCTTCTTCCTCCGGCGGCGTTACCATCGCCTCGATAATTTCCACGATCCGATCCGTCGGCCCGCGCTCGTAAATAAAATCGTCCAACACCAGCCACTTGGACAGGCCGGCCGCGGCCGGGTCGTAGTACTCGACCCGCGCGATCCACATTCGATCCCATTTGGCTTTATCAATGCTTCGCACGCTCGTCAGCGGCACAGGCGGATTTCCGGGCACATGCAGAACGCCGTCGGCCAGACGATATTCCCCGCGCGACCGGTACAAAAACCAAGTCAGCAGCAGAGGCCCCAGCGGCACCAGCCCCAACGCCAGCACCTTCTGTATCAAAATATCCAAATCGGAATGCGGCTTATTCTGCACCGCCCGCTGATCGGCACTAAGCGAGTCGTAGTGCGACTTTTCCCCCGGCCATCTGACCCACCCGTCGTAAGCAAACCACAACCCCGCCCCCACCATCATGGTGACCAGCAAATACCGCGCATTGCGATAATACCGCCCCGCCCGGGCCACTATCTCCCCCTGCCCGGTCCCCGCATCTTCTTCGACTTGTGTCATCTCTCCACTCCGCTCCCCCGTCACCCATCATCGAGCCGTCCACTCGACTCTGAAAAAAGCACTTTGCAAATCGCTTTCTTCATTCTGCGTACCACCCTCTGCGTACTGCTTACTTCTCCTTCATCTTCTCGTACAACTCCCTCGCCGCCTCGGCCACGTCGCGCAGCGCCCGCAGTTCCTGCGCCGCAAGTGCCGCATCCACGGACGCGCCCCGTGCCTCGATTTGGGACTGTCGGCCCAGGACGTCTTCCCAAAGCCGTTTGGCTTGTTCCCGCGCTTGTTCGAGCAGATCGCCCGAAGTTTTGGAATTCTCTGCCGACATGCTCACGACCGCGACGCGATCGCCGCGGAGATCGGCCGCAACACCTTGGGCACGATATGGCTCGTGCAAAGCTGGTCGGCTTTTTCCGCGATCTGTTGGAACATTTTTTCGAATGATTCCTTGGGCCGGTCGCCCCAGTATCGCCGCACGATGAGGTAAACGCTGATCACATCATCACTGTAATCGCCCGTGCGCACCTGGTAGCTGTTGGTCCGGGTGACGACGTCAATCCGCGCCTGCAGGCGGCAGTCATCGCTCAGCGACACCGTTACCGTCGGCTGAAAATCCACCGCCTTCGCACCCTGCTCTTCCGCCAGGCAGGTGAGGGGCGAATCGCCGAAAAGGCTCTCGGCGATGATCTCGTCGTGGTTCCCTCCAAAGCCCAGATCGAAGCCGAACAGGACGTCGAGGTAATCGATTTCGAGCGGGCTGATGCCCATGTGGTGCGGGGCCATTTCCAGCAGGAGCATGTGGAGCTTGAGAGCTTCCTCGAAGTTCGCGGGGTTGACGTGGCCGCTGGAAAGCCGCTTGGCCTCGAGGCTCATCCAGCGGTAGGAATGGCTGCCGCGGTCTTCTTCAAGGTTGAATTCGCCGTTGTCGTTCTTGCGAAAACGCGTCATCGCCGGGTAGGCCTTCTGCACCCTTTCGAAGAGGTGGAGTACGGTTTCCCGGCTGTGGGGAAAGGTGAGCTGCGAACCCAGTCGCATGTTGACGTAAAAATCTTCACAAAACGGCGCGTACGGATTCGTCATATACTACTTCTCCCGATCGCCCCTGCCCGCTTTTCTGCTTCTAAAATCGGTCGGCTCGCCCAAGTTAGTGTAGCCGATTCCTCTTACAACGAAAGTCCCGCGGCACTGGTTCGCCGGGATACTTTGATTCCCGGTTTGACGCCCTTGTTGAGCCCCCCTACAACAACACCGATGGCCAAGGCCCCCGCCGCCAAACCGATCTACGCCCTCGTCGGCTCCGACGCCTTTTTGCAATTGCAGCGGTTGGCTCAGGTTCTCGCCCAACTCCCCCCGGATGCGCAGCGCGCCGACTTCGATGGCGAACGCGCCGAATTGGCCGACGTCTTCGACGAACTGCGGAGTTTCGCCATGTTCGGCGGCGGCAAATGCGTCGTCATTCGCAATGCCGACGACTTCCTTACCCGCTTCCGCTCGCAACTCGAAGACTACGCCGCGGCCCCGTCCGACAGCGCCACGCTCGTGCTTCGACTCAATTCCCTTCCCGCCAACCAGCGCATCCACAAAGCGATCGCAAAAGTCGGCCAGGTCGAAGATTGCAATCCCCCGAAGGAAAAGGATTTGCCGCAATGGATCCTGCGCCACGGCAAGTCCGCCCACGGCGTAACGCTCACCCCTTCCGCCGCCGCCCTGCTGGGCGACCTCATCGGCAGCGACCTGGGCCGCCTGGACACAGAGCTTGCCAAACTCGCCCTCGCGTCCGACGGCGGAAAGGTTGACGACGAGCAGGTAGGCACGACCGTCGCCTTCCAGCGTGAGCGGCAGATGTGGGACATGACCAACGAGCTCGCCGCCGGCCGCCCCGACGAGGCCTTGCGCCGCGGGCGTCAGTTGATGCAGACCGACCCGTCCTCCGAGTTCCGCGCCGTCACCTGGCTGGGGATCTGGTTGGAAAACGTGCGCAAGGCACT
>JAQGHP010000650.1 GCA_028288775.1 Phycisphaerales bacterium
CACCGGCCCCCGCATGGCGGCAGACACCCTGCCCGATGTGGAAGAACTCCCCGACGCCGAGCTGCTGAAATTCGAAAAGGAACTGCTCGGCTTCTACATCACCAGCCACCCCCTCACCGAGCACCAGGCGAAACTTGAGCACTACTCCACCGCCAGCAGCAAGGAGGCGGCGACGATCTCCGAAGGCACGGAAGTCACCATCGGCGGAATGATCAGCCGCGTAAAGAAAAGCGTCACAAAGAACGGTCGCTCCGCGGGCATGACGATGGCGATGATCACGCTAGAGGACCTGGAGGGGCAGATCGACGCCGTGCTGTTTGCGGAGACGCTCACGGATGTGCAGAAGCGCTCCCCCGACGGCGTCGGCTTGGAAAAGATCGTCTTCCTCAAAGGTAAAATCGACCGTCGGCGGGAGACGCCGAGCATCGTCGTCAACGATCTCATTCCCGTGGAAGATGCGGTCGGCCGACTGACCACAATGGTGGCCCTCAAGCTCGACCCCCTGCGGCACAGCGAAGAAGCGCTGGCCCAACTCGAGCAGGCCCTCGCCAGGCACAAGGGGAACGTGGAGGTCTACATTCAGGTAAGCACCGGCCGCGATCAGAAGGTCACCATGCGGCTCGACCGCGATCGCTTCGTCAGGCCCACGCAGCAATTCGTGGACGACCTGGAGTTGATCCTAAGCCCCGGCAGCGTGCAGCTCTGCGGCCTGGGCACCCGCCGACGAAAGAAGGCGATGCAGCAGCAGCTCTTCAAGGAGGAAGAGCAGTCCGCCGAAGAGTCCACCACTCTAACCGCCCCACCCGTAGCGGACGTTCTCGAAGCGGAAATGGAAATGGCGGAGGATGGGGATTGATAATTTGGAGAGATCACCGGAAGGCACGAAGGTGTTCTCGGCCTGCCGTGTCGGGCGGTTGAACCATCGTCACTGGCATGGGGCGGAAGAATTGAACCGCCAAGGCGCCAAGACGCCAAGGAAAATGAGGAGAATCGAACGCAGAGGCGCAGAGGAAAACGCGGAGAAATTCAATTGATCCAACGCCGGATCTCCCGAATCGCCGGGCATGCACCCGTATTTCCTCTCTTTCCTATCTCTGCGCCTCGGCGTCTCTGCGTTCGATTCAAATCCCCGCTTTCCCTTGGCGTCTTGGCGTCTTGGCGGTTCAACTCCCCTCCCCAATCGCGATAGCGGCCCGGCGCTTCAGGTACGCCTACGCGCCTCCATGTCTCCGTGGTGAATTCCAGTCCATAAATCTCGCCAAACTTATTCATCCGTCGGCACCGGGATTTTCAGGCGGAAGCGGGAGCCGGAGCCGGGGGTGCTGGCGACGTCGATGCTGCCTCCGTGGACCTGGGCGATGTGCTTGACGATCGACAGGCCAAGGCCGGTGCCGCCCATGTCGCGGGAGCGGGAGCGGTCCACGCGGTAGAAGCGCTCGAAGATGCGCTCCAGATCGGCCATGGGGATGCCGATGCCGTTATCGGAAACTTCCACCGCGACGTGCCCATTTTCGGCCCACACGCTCACGCTTACGCGGCCCTGCTCGGGCGTGTACTTGATGGCGTTGTCGACCAGATTGCTCACGGCGCGTTCGAGGTAATCGGGGTTGGCCGAGACACGCGGCAGCGGGCCGTTGATGTCCACCGTGAGCGCCTGATTCTTCTTCTGCGACGCGGGGGCCAGCAGGTCGGTGACGCGGCGAGTCAGCGAGCCCAAATCCACGCTCACCCGCCGGGGCATTTCCGGCGAACTTTCCAGCCGCGACAGCTCCAGCAAGTCGTTCACGAGGTTCGTGAGCTGATCGACATGGCGGGCGATCGTCGTAAGAAATTTGGGACCGGCGACGGGGTCGCTCATCGCGCCGTCGCGGAGGGTCTCAGTGAACCCCTTGATAACCGTCAGCGGCGTGCGCAGCTCGTGGCTGACGTTGGCGACGAATTCCTTGCGCAGCTCCTGGTAGCGCACCGACCGCGTGGTGTCGTGCGCGACGAGGACCAGGCCCTCGGTCTTTCCCGTCGCGGGGTATGGGCACGCCGCGACTTCCAGGTAGTGCCCCGCGACGAGGCTCACCTGGAAAAGCCGGCGCTCGCCTCCGGCGAGCACTTCGCCCGCGGCGCGGAGGATGGGCTCGTTGCGCACCAGCTCCCACAGCGCCTTGCCTTGCGCCCCCTCGGCGGGGAAATCGAGCAGCTCGGCGGCCTTGTCGTTGACGAGGATGATGCGCTGCCGCAGGTCGGTCGCGATGACGCCCTCGCTCATGCTGCCGACTATCGCGAGGAGCTCGCCGCGTTCGCGGGCGAGCTGGGTGACGAGGGTGCTCAGTGAGTCGGCCATGGTGTTGAGTGCGGTGCTGAGGGTGGCGAGCTCCCCATCCGCTTCGGGAAGAAGTCGGCGGTGCATTTGCCCCCGGGAAATCGCCTCCGCGAATGACGCAAGCTCGCGCACCGGCGCGGCCTGCCGGCTGGCGAACCAATAGCAAATCGCCGCCGCGATCCCCATCGCCGACAGCGCGACCCCGGCGAGCGTGCCGTAGAGGAGGTGCAGCTCGCGATCGAGCTCGGACAAGTGAACAGATAGCCGCACGAAGTACGTGGTGCCGCTGGGCGTCTGCGCCCGGCGGGCAAGGTACAAGAGGTCCGACCCGACCGTCGCGCTGTGGCGGATGCTGTACCCTACGCCGTTCGTCGCGGCCTCGACAATTTCCGGCCGCAGGCGATGGTTCTCCATCTGGCCGGCGTCGCTTTCGTTGTCGCCGATGACCTTCCCGTCGTCCCCGATGACGGTAACGCGGCAGCCCAGCCCCTTACCCAGCTCGCCGACCATCGCGTTCACAGATCCGGTCCGCCCCGCCGCCAGTTCGGGAGAGACCCGGTCGGCGACGAGCACGGATTCTTCGGTCAGCGTCTGCCGGGCGTGGTCGAGGAAAGCCCAGCGGAATCGCAGCGCCGAGAACACCCCCACCGCCCCCGTCGCGGCGCAGATCAACACAAGGTAAGGCAGGAACAGTCGGCGAAAGAAGCGGCTGGAAAGCAAAGTGAGCTCTTGCTAAAACGTCACCCCTCCGAGGCGGAATCCACGAAGGAACACGAAAGAGAACACGAATGCACACGAATGAAGGAAGCCTTCTTCGTGCGCCTTCGTGTCCATCTTCGTGTCCTTCGTGGATTTCCCGTTTCGGATTTGGTCATTCGGATTTGATTCGGGTTTCGGGGATTCGGATTTCGGACTTTCTCAAGCGTCCAATGCGGTCCTGAATTTATACCCGAAGCCGCGCACCGTTTCGATCTGGTCCGCGCCGCTGCCGAGCTTGCGGCGGATGGCGGTGATGTGGACGTCCACCGTCCGGTCGAACACCGCCGCGTCATTGCCGAGGGCGGCGTCGAGGATTTCATCGCGGCTGAAGACCCGCCCCGGGCGGCCGGCCAGGAATTGTAGGATCTTGAACTCGGTCGCAGTCAACGTCACGCGCTGCCCGCGGCAGGTGACCTCGTGGCCCTGCAAATCGATCTCCAAATTCCCGCTGCGAATGACCTGCGGCGCCTCCTGCTGCGCGGACGCCCGGCGCAAGACCGCCTTCACGCGGGCCACCACTTCACGCGGGCTGAAGGGCTTGGTGATGTAGTCGTCCGCGCCCAGTTCGAGGCCGACGATGCGGTCGGCCTCGGTCGCCTTGGCCGTCAGCATGATGACCGGGATGCGCCCGACTTTCTGGTCGGCGCGCAGGCGCTGGCAGATCTGCAAGCCGTCGATGCCGGGCATCATCAAGTCCAAGACGACCAGGTCCGGCCGGTGCCGCGTCGCGACGTCCAGCCCCGCCTGCCCATCGCTGGCGGCGATGACGTCGTAGCCTTCCTTTTCCAGGTTGTAACGCACGAGGTCGATGAGATCCTTCTCATCGTCGATTACCAGAATTGTCCCTTTACTCATTGCAATTCCTTTTTCATAGACGCCAAGCCCCGCGCAACGTGCTGCCCCGTCCTCTAACCAGAATTCCTGTCCAAGCCGACGCCCGCCGTCGGCGGAGCGCCCGGCCCTCGGAGTCAAATCATTTCGCCGGCGCGCCGTCCCCGTTGGGCGCGTTTTGTGCCGTGGAATCAAACGCGCGGCCGACGTCGCCCGCGTGCCGCGAGGGCCGGGCATGACGGATGTCGCGGCCCTGAATCCAGTAAATCACTTCCTCGGCGATGTTCGTCGCGTGGTCGCCGATGCGCTCCAGGTTCCGTGCCATGAGGATCAGCGAAAGGCACTGCTGGATCGTGCGGGGGTCGCTCATCATATGCGTGAGGAGCACGCGGAAGATCTGGTCGCGGAACGCGTCCACCTGATCTTCCTGCTCCAGTACCTGCTCGGCCAGCTTCACGTCGCGCCCCGCCATCGCCGACAGGCTGTTGCGCACCATCTTCTGCGCCACGCCCGCCATGATCGGCAGATCGACCAGCGGCTTGATCGGCGGTCCTTCCAGCGCGTAACGGGTGTTCTGGCAAATGTTGATCGCCTGGTCTGCGATGCGCTCCAGCTCTCCCCCGATGCGCGAAGCCATGAACAGGAACCGCGCGTCGCTGGCCACGGGCTGCTGGAGGGTGGTGAGCTTCACGGCCCAGTCGTCCACCTCGACCTGCATTTTGTTGACGTCGTTTTCCCGGGCGTACACTTCCGCCGCCAGCGATTCGTTCCGCTCGCCGTACGCGCGCACCGCGGTCTGGATCATCGACTCGGCGGTCGAGCCCATCATGATGATCCGCTTGAACAGCTCGTCCAGTTGTTCGTCGAAGTGACGCATGGGAAACTCCCTAGCAGTTGCTGGTTGTTAGTTGCTGGTTGCTGGTAAAAACCAGCAAACGTGTTCTCTTCTCTTTGCCTTTACCAGCAACCAGCAACTAGAAACCAGCAACCTTCCAAAAATCATCCAAACCGCCCCGTCACGTACGCTTCCGTTTCCTTCAGATGGGGGTTGAGGAAGATGGTGTTGGTCGGGCCGTACTCGACGAGGCGGCCCAGGTACATGAACGCAGTGTAGTCACTGCAGCGGGCCGCCTGCTGCATGTTATGGGTCACGATCACCACCGTGAACTTCCCGCGCAGCTCGTAAATTAGCTCCTCGATCTTCGCGGTGGCGACCGGATCGAGCGCCGAGCAGGGCTCGTCCATGAGCAGCACTTCCGGTTCCGCGGCGATGGCCCGGGCGATGCACAGCCGCTGCTGCTGGCCGCCCGACATGCCCAGCGCGCTCTGGTTCAGCCGATCTTTCACTTCGTCCCACAGCGCCGCGCCGCGGAGCGATTTCTCGCAGACTTCCTCGAGCACGCTTCGCCGTTTCTCACCCGAGATCCGCAGGGCGTACACCACGTTCTCGAAGATCGACATGGGGAATGGGTTGGACTTCTGAAAGACCATCCCCATGCGCTTGCGGAGGCGAATGACGTCCACTCGCCGGTCGTGAATGTCCTGCCCGTGGAAGCGGATGCGCCCCTCGGTGCGGACGCTTTCGATCAGGTCATTCAGGCGGTTGAAGCTGCGGAGCAGCGTGGACTTCCCGCAGCCGGAGGGGCCGATGAGGGCGGTGACCTTATTGGCCGGGATCTGCATGGTGATGCCGTGCAGGGCGCGGGACTTGCCATAGTAGAGCTTAAAATCCTCGATGCCAAGAACGTGCTGTTCGCCGGCGAGTTCTGCGTGAACATCCGCGACCTGGTCGGCATGGGGCGTATGCGGTTTTCCGCCGCGGACGCTCTCGCCGTTGGGTGTAATGTTCTCCGAAAGTGGCGCGGACCGGGATTCGACGCCGATCGACCGCACGACCGGCTCGGCAGGCGCGTGCGACTGGCCGGGGTTGATTCCCGGGCGATCGGTTGATTGGTTTTGTGCTTTCACCATGGATTTCACCTCGGTCGTCATTGCCCTTCCACTATTTTTTGCCCGTCAGCGCCCGCGCCGTCATGCGCACGATCAGGTTCAACGCGAAAATAAGAAGCAGCAGAATGAGGATACCCGCCCACGCCAGGCGGTGCTCCTCGGGATAGGGCGACCTGGCGGCGTTGTTGTAGATCTCAACCGTCAGAGAAGGGAACGGGCGTATCGGGTTCGTCACCAGGAAGCGGCTGGCCAGCGCGGTGAAGAGCAGCGGCGCAGTCTCCCCGGCGACCCGGGCAATGGCCAGCATGATCCCCGTTATCACGCTGCCCGCCGCGGCCGGAAGCACGACTTTCAGGATCGTCGTCGCCTTCGTCGCGCCCAGCGCCACGGATGCCTCGCGATAGCTGCGCGGGACCAGCAGCAGCATCTCCTCCGTAGTCCGCGCCACGAGGGGTATCATGATGAAGGCCAAAGCGAGCGCGCCCGCAAAGCCATTGTAATTTCCCAGCGGCACCACCAGCAGCTCATACCCGAGGATGCCCACCACAATGCTCGGCACGCCCGTCAGCACGTCCGCTATGAACCGCACGTACGTGGCCATCCGCGAACCCGAGCTGTACTCGGCCAGGTAGATGCCCGTCAGCATGCCGGTCGGAATCCCCACGAGACTCGCCAGTCCGATGAGGATCAGCGTGCCGACGATCCCATTGAGCATCCCGCCCGGGAAGCCATCGGCACCGGCCGGGACGGGGTTTCGCGTGAAGAAATCGACCGAAACCGACTTGTAGCCGATCGAAACGAGATACCCAGTCACCAGCCCGAGCACGCCAATGATGATGGCCGTGAACGCCACGCACAGGCCAAGCATGATCTGGCTCTTGGTGCGGGTGTAGGTTTCGTATGCGGTCATGGCCATGTTAGTGCGCCCCCGCCGCCCGCGATTTGCCGCCGACCACCAAATAGCGCGCGACGACGTTGAACGTCAGAGACATGAACAGCAGGAGCAGGCCAATTTCCAGCAATGCCGAAGTGTGCAATTGCGTATCCGCCTCGGCGAACTCATTGGCAAGCACGCTCGCCATCGTCAGGGCCGGCGCGAAGAGCGTGCTGTGGATTTGCGGGCTGTTGCCGATGACCATCGCGACCGCCATCGTCTCGCCCGCGGCCCGGGCGAGCCCGAGCATGATCGCCCCGAACAGCCCGCTCTTCCCGTAATGGAGCATGGCCCAGGAGCTCTGCCACCACGTCGCGCCCAGCGCCTGCGTTCCCTCGATCTGGATCCGCGGGACCGCACGGAGCACGTCGCGGCCGATCGCCGTGATAATCGGTAGGATCATGACCCCAAGGATGACGCCCGCGCAGAACATATCGCGGCCGGTGGGCGCGCCGTCCGTGTGAAGAAATCGCAGGAAAGGCACATACCCGAAAAAGTTATTGAGCGGCGGCTCCAGCGTCCCCTGCAGGAACGGGGTCACCATGAACAGCCCCCAAATCCCGTAGGCAATGCTCGGAATCGCAGCAAGAAATTCGATCAGGAAGGACATGATCGCGACTGCGCTGGGCGCCAGCCAGTACAGCAACGCGCTGCCGCTCAAGCCGAAGGCCACAGACCGCGCCCACGAAATTCCCAAAGTGCTACGGCATAGGATAACGATCAGGATCACAACGGCGGCGTGCACAGGGATTTCAATCTCCCGGCGGGTCCCAATGCGCGGGTCTTCAAAACGCCAGGCGATCCACATCAGCACGCAGGTCAGGACGATGCCGATCAGGACGCCAATGAATCCAAAAAGCGGGCTGTGGTCGATCCCCGCCGCCAGCGCGATCGTCAGGAGCATTCCCACGATCCCACATTTCACGAATGTCGGCGTCAGCCATGGCCCCACCCGCACGAGGAACAGCGCCGCCCCCAGGCTCAGCGGGACCGCGATCACCAGCGCGACCATCGAACTTACAACCGTTCCATAAATTACCGGCAGCGCGCCGAACGCGGGCGGGATGATTTCCTTCGCGGCGTCGTCCCGGCTGGTGGTGACGTTCCCCTCCTCGTCGATCATCTTCCCCTGAGCGTTGCGCTTGGGCACTTCGCGCTCGTTGGGCCGCCAGGAGCTTCCCGTAATGAACTTCAGCCCGAACGTCCGGATGCTCGGGACCGCGGCAACGAAGAGAATTCCCACCAGGGCGACCAGCATCAGAAGGACGATCGCCGCACTCCCGTGTACCAGCGTCGAGAGGACGACGTCCGCCCCGATTCGCCGATCGGACGCCTTGAAGATATCCTCCGACCCTCCGATGCCGCCGACGTCCCCCACGTAGCCCTTTATGGGCTCAGGCACGCCGGGACCGATGGAGGGAAAAGTCGACATCGCAAAGCCACCAAAATTCGTGATACAAAATGGGGAGGCGGGCGGCCGAGTTTGCAGGCCCTGCCGCCCGCTTTCCGCAATTCCTTCAACCCTTACTTTGCCTGGGCCACGGGCTTACCGCCCCAGGTGAGCGTATCCAGGGCTGCTTCGACCTTCTTCTGCACGCCCGGGCTGAGGGGGGCGTAATCGAGGTCGGGGGCGAGCTTTTCGCCTTCCGTCGTCGCCCAGCGCAGGAACTCGGCGAGGCCCTTCGCCTTATTCTCGTCCTTCAGGTATCCCAGGTCCTTGTAGACAATGATGTAGGTGAACGAGGCGATCGGGTAAGCCTTATCGCCCGGCTGGTTCCAGATGTTGGACGCGAGAACGGTGCCCTTCATGTGGTCAACCGCACCTTCGCCTGCCAGCGAGACCGACTCCGCGGTCGCCGTCACGAATTTGCCGTCCTTGTTCTTCATGTCGGCAAACGGAATCTTGCTCTGCTTGGCATACGCCAGTTCAATGTAACCGACTGAGGCCGGGGTGGCCTGAATGATCTGCGCCACGCCCGCGTTCTGCGGCCCGCCGGTGCCGTTGGGCCACTCGACCGACTTGCCAGTGCCGACTTTGTTCGCAAAGTCAGCGCTCTGGCCGGCCAGGTAGTTGGTGAAGATGTAGTTCGTGCCGCTGCCGTCGGTACGATGAACGGTGGCGATCGGAAGGGCCGGAAGGGCTGCGCCCGGGTTCAGGGCGGCGATCTTCGGATCGTTCCAGGTTTTGATGGTACCGAGGTAGATTTCAGCGAGAGTCGGGCCATCAAGCTTGAGCGGCCCCTGGAAGTTGGGCAGGTTGTAAGCGATGACGACTGCCCCGGCGACGGTCGGAATTTCGACGATGGCGTCGGGCCCGCCGACGGCTTGAATTTCCTTCTTGGACATGGGGGCGTCGGAGCCCGCGAAATCGAAGGTCTTCTGCGTGATGCCCTTCACGCCGGCGCCTGATCCGTTTGCCACGTAGTCGATCTGCACGCCCGGATGAGCCTTTTGGTATTCGGTGACCCAGCGCTGATAGATCGGCGCCGGGAACGTCGCCCCGCCGCCCTGAAGTCGGGCATCGGCACGGGCCGAAACGTTGAACGACACGAGCAGCCCTACGGCTGCGAAAACCGACGCGATCTTTTTCATGCGAGCTCCTGGTTGGTATGCCCGCAGTATTAACTCGCATTAGTTCATGGTAGGTCGGCTTTCCATTAAGATTTGATTAAGACATAAATCCAACAAATTACGAGTTCTTAACAATGATCACAACTCATTTGTCTGAAGGTGATTGATTGAACCTGCCCCTGCCCTCTGGAACGGAGAATTGTTTAGGCCGCTGGCCTTGCGAAGGTTTTCATTCCAAACCATCTGAAGCATTATTGAGTTTTCGAAGCTCGTCCAACTTGCTGCGATCGGTTATCGCTTCGAGGGTGTAGCGGTACGATTTCCGCCCGCCCGCCTCGATCGTATCCAGCAGGCCCTGCTCGCGGTCCTTCCAGCGGCCATTGACCGTGCCGTTCATGGGCTCGAGGGCGGTGACGTACTCGTGGGGGCCGAAGTGCTGCCAGTTGCCGCAACGGGGAAACTCTTTTGTGCTGTAGTGGATGGTCATGCCCACTCCCAGCTCGCGGTTGACGATCGCCACCGTCGTGCGGCCGGACTGGTCGGTCGGCTTGGGGAACAGATATGCCACCGCCGAGTTCGATCCTCGATGCGACTGCTTTGGGGCCTCGATTTTCTTGTACGCGACGCCGGGCCTGAATCGTTCCTGGGAATCGGCCGCGTCCGTCGGCTCGACCCGCGGCGAGTCGTAGCACAGTTCCGCGCCCACATCGACCAGCGGATATCCGAAATTAATGTGCAACAGCCACGCGTGCGGCACCGCCTCGTTGCCGGGGTTGAAGAACTCATCGGTGAAGTGGATCGCGTTTGATCCGAGCGTGGATGAGATCGTCCGGCGGAGTTCGATGCACGGGTTGTAAAGCCCGCCGTAACGGATGATGCCGGTGATCGACATTTCCATCCGCCGCGCTCGGGGGTCGGGATTGATCACCGATTCAATCGTGGCGGCAGTGTTGGAATGCGGCCCGTGCAGCCCGAGTTCCTCCCCCGCATCATTGCCCGGCGGGCCGATAAACGTCGGCCCACAACTCGTGAGCAATCCCCCCGCAAACCCCTTCAGCCAATTCAGCCCGCGATCGAGCGCCCGCGTCGGCGGCGTCACGCCCTTGTGCGTGAGAAACGCGAGGCTGTGCCGATCGACAAACGCCTGATCGATGTCGAGCCCCCGATCCACGAGCACGCGGTAGCGCAAACCCCCGCCCGTGTTCACGCACAGCGCCCGCACCCCCCGGCCGGCCCCGTCATCAATCGTATATGCCTCGATTCCGCCGACTTGCGCGGGATTGATGAACTTGGCCGTGTCGAACATTTCTTTCGCGGAAGTTTCCGCCGCGTTGCGCGTTCCGCGTGCCGATTCACCCATCGCTCTTCCTCCAAAATCCCCTTCGCGCCGTTTTACCCTTGGACGCCCGAACAAGCCATTCACCCATGGGCTTTCACGCCCGCGCCACGAATGGCACGCCTCCCGCGAGCCCGGCGGATGATTCCCCGCGCGTGCGACCGTCCGCGCGCGGATATACACTTGCATCATCAAGACGGAGCCTCACGGAAATGACAGCAGACAACCCCCTATTCCCCGCCCCCGATTTTGCCCGGCTGCGGACCGAATATCAGCAGCGATCACTTTCCGAGTCGGACGTCGATCCCGACCCGATCCGGCAGTTTGCCGTTTGGTTCAATGAAGCGGTTGCCGCGAAGGCCAATGAGCCTAACGCATTCATGCTGGCTACGAGCACGCCCGACGGAATACCGTCAGCCCGCGTGGTTTTGCTCAAGGGGATGAATGATGCGGGGTTTGTTTTCTTCACCAACTACCTCAGTCGCAAGGGCGAGGAGCTTGCCGCCAACCCGCACGCGGCGATGGCGTTCTGGTGGCCCGAACTCGAGCGGCAGGTGCGCGTGGAAGGCGAAGTGACCCGAACGTCGGAGTCGGAATCCGACGCCTATTTCGTCAGCCGCCCCCCCGAAGCCCGCATAGGCTCCGCGGCCTCGCCACAAAGCCAGCCGGTTGCATCACGGGAAGAATTGGAACGACTGGAACGCGCCTTGTGGAACGCCTATCCCCAAGGCGAAGTCCCCCGCCCGGCGCATTGGGGAGGATACCGCCTCAGCCCCCGCCGGCTCGAACTCTGGCAAGGCCGCCCCGGCCGATTGCATGACCGGATTGAGTACGTGCGAGATAAGCAATCGACGTGGGTGCGCCGGCGATTAGCGCCATAGTTGCAAGACATGAAACGTGAAGACGTGAAACGTGAGAAGACGCGGCTATGCGATGTCTTCTCACGTTTCACGTCTTCACGTTTCAGAATCACGTTTCACGTTTCAGCATCCTATTTCGCAAAATCCGGGTGGTCCTTGCGGCCGCCGGATTCGATGTAGGCCAGCATGTCCAGCAACTCGTCCTTGTTGAGCGCGTTCACCAGCCCCTCGGGCATCGGGGAAATCTTAGAAAGCTGCCGGACTTTAATGTCCGCTTTTTTCACCGTCACTTTTTCCGGCGTCAGCGGGTTGGGCTGGATGACGAGCGTGTCGGCGGTTTCCTGGATGAGGCGCCCGATCACCGTGTCGTCATTCTTCAGCCGCACGGCGGTGTTCATGTACTGCTCGGACACCACCTTCGACGGATCGACGATCGATTCCATGATGTCGTGCCGCGAGAAGCGGCTGGCAACCGCCGTCAGGTCGGGGCCGACCGCGCCGCCTTCGTTGCCGAAGCGGTGGCAGGCCAGGCACTGCGTGCTTTCGAAGACTTCCTTGCCGCGATTGAAGTTGCGGCCGTGCCCGGTCGCGGCGAGGTCGGACTCCACGTCCGCCATTTTCCATTCCTTCACGAGGGTCGTGCGGGGCTTGGCGATCTTTCTCGGCTTGGAACCGGGCGGAACGTATGCCGCGATCACCGAGGCGAGCGCGGTCTTCTCATCGGGCGAGAGCGCGTTCACGGCATCGGCGTGGAGGTTCTTGACGAAGTTGTTGTAGCTCGCGCCGTCGTTGTAACGGATGCCGGCGTCTGCGAACCATTTCGTCACGTAATCGGGGTGTTGCGCCTTGCTGTGGTCTGCCGCCCACCAGCCGAGATACTGCTCGCGCAGCTCGGGGGTCCACCCCGTCTTGATCGTCCTCAAAGCGAGGACGTAATTGAGTTGCTCTTCCTGGGTCGGGGCGGCTTGCAGCAGCTTCACCGTCTTGGCTACCGCGTCCGGCGCTTCGGCCGACAACAGCACCTGCGCCAATTCGCGATTGAGCGGGACGCTCGCCGCGGGGTAAAGCGGATCAAGCTCGGCGATGACCGGCTTGGCCAGCTCCGCCGGCAGTTTGCCCTGGCGGCTGATGCTCACTTCCAGCACGCGCAGCTTGTCCAGCCGCTGCGCCTCAGTTAGCGACGATGCCGGAAACTTTTCAATGGCTTTAATGAGATCACCCTGCACGCCGGCTCCGCCCATGCGGGCGAGGGCGAGAAGCGCCGTCAGCGCCGCCTGCGGCTTGGTCTCGGCCAGGGCTTTCGCCTTCCACTGCTCGACCGGCTGCGCCTCGATCGCGATGCGGGCGGCGTAGCGGAGGTAGCGGTCTTCGCTGCCAAGCTGCGGCCACGCGAAGTCCACCGCCGCGGCGTCCTGGCGGCCGTGGAAGGCTTCCAGCTTGTGCCGCAGGTCGCGCGCCTCTGCGCCCTGCGCATCATGCAAGTCGGCGGGCGCGGTGGATTCTTCGCCCGTGTAGCTGACGCGGTAGAGCCACGCCTGCGTGCCACGGCCGCCAACCGTGAAGTAGAGCGCGCCGTCGTTGCCGATGACGGCGTCCGTCAGATTCAGCGGCGTCTTGCCGCCGTTGCCCTGGAGCGATTTGGGGGCGATAAAGTTTTCCCACGTGGCCTCGTAGCTCGCGCCCTGCGGCGTGGTGTGGACCGCGATCAGCCGGCCGTAGGTCCAGTCGAGAACGTAAAGCGCTTTCTGATACTTGGCCGGAAATTTCGCGCCGGCGCCGAACATCACGCCCGTCGGGCAGCCGATGCCGATGTCGACGACGGAGGGCAGGCTGTCGGCATAATACTTCGGCCACTTGCCGGTTCCTTCGCGGAAGCCGCCATCCCCGCCGCTCGTGGCGTGAAAGATCCGGATCGGACGGTACCAGGGCGTTCCCCAGTCCCATTCCATGTCGCTGTCGAAGCCGAGCAATTCGCCATCGGCGTTGAACGCGATGTCATAGGTATTGCGCTGGCCGGAGGCGAACAGCTCAGCGTTCTTCCCGTCCGCGTCCATCCGCGTGATGAATCCGCCCGGCGGCTTCTTGCCCGCGCCAAACCCGTTCCCGTCCTCCGCCCGCGGCAGCGCCAAATCATCCGCATAATTCTTATGCGGGCTGGTCGCCTGCAGGTCGGCGGGAAGCTCGGTGAAGTTGCCGCTGACGATGTAGAGCTTTTTATCAGGGCCGAGCACGACGCCGTGCGAGCCGTGCTCGCCCGCCCCGCCGTGCCATTCGCGGAGGAACTCAACGCTGTCGTAGCTGCTGTCCCCTTTGGGGTCGCGCAGGCGGAAGAGGCCGAAGCGCTTGCCGTCGGAGCCGTTGAGATACAGGCTGTCGAAGGCGTAGAGCACGCCCATCACTTCGGTGACGGGGAGCTTGAGCTGTTCGTCCTTGACGACCTTGCCATTGTCCAATGTCAGCCGCGTGACCGGCTGCCCGCGCTGCGCGCCAAGCAGGAGGCGGCCTTTGTCGTCCTTGCCGAGGGAGATCCACGACCCGTGGTTCTTGTCGGCTTTGAGGACGGCTTCGATTTTGAATCCGGGAAGGGTCTGCAACTGCGGCGCCGGGTCCTCGGCGCCCAATGCCGGCCGGGCCGACGCGAAGGCCGCGGCCAGGGAAATCAGGCACCCGAATCGCTTGGCGGAATTCCCGCGGAGTATGTTCATTCGCATAAGAAGTATTGGAGCAGAATTTCGGGAATGAGGAAAGTCAGCGGCCTCGTCCGGCCGGGCAAAACGCCCCGCCGTTGCCCGTTCCGCACGAGCGACCGCCTCGCACTGCAATACCGGAAACGTCGATGGGCGTTGCCGTCACTGGCTCGTGCGGACGATCGTCAGGTCACCTTGCGCCGGGATGGCGTCAAATAATGCCAAGTACCCAATTCCCGATCAGGAGGATGATGAGCCCGCGAGAGATGTTCCGGGCGATCGGGGCCGGCAGGATGTATCCGGTGCGCAACGCGATGATCCGGTACGGGATTTGGAGAACAGTCGCCAGCGCCAGCACCCAGCCGACCCGGTGGACGTGCAAGGCCGCGTTCCAATGCCCGTGTGCAAGGAACACAAAGCTCCGCGTGAGCCCGCAGCCGGGACAATCCATCCCGAACAGGGCCCGCGAACCGCAGGTTTGGGGCAGCGGATGTTGGGGCAGGAACCAGAAGGCCACGCGATCGCCCTGTACCACGCGGAGGGAAAAGGCGAGCGCGATGGTGATACCGGCGATGATCAGCATGTCCCAATGCCGCCGACGAAGTTGTGCCGCCGTCAAACCCTTTCGGGCGGCACGGGCGGTTGCGCCGCCATCGTCCCGCGGGGCGTCCTGTCCGGGGGGACGCCCAACGGATTCGCAAGGCGAGATCGTCGGCGGAACGGCGCAACTCATCGGTGGGCCATCGATGCGATCAGAATTCGGACTACTGTCCAGATGACGATGAACAGAAGCGAATACCCGATCATCTTTCCGCCATTGGGTTTTCCCTGAATCAGGCGGATGATCCCAATGATGCAGGCGATGCCCGAACAGAGGACGATCAGCACCCAATCGATGCCCGTCAAATCTTCATTCTCTGGGGGGCGTTGGGGTGGCTGCGGCGTGTAGTAACCGAGAGGTGGCGGGTTCTCCGTCATGGGCAATCATCCTTTTCATCAATGGCTTCAGCCGCCCCGAAAGCTCGGCTTATCGGCATTTCTCTAACGGACTTCCGAGAGTCATATCTCACATCGCGGCAGATTTTGTCAACTTCTCTCGCCGCCTATGACAGTCCACTTCCCCCGACTTAGCGCAGCACTTTTCCCTCGATCCCCAACACCTGCGCCGCGGCGAGGCTGTTGCCAAAATGCTTGAAGTCCTTGAATGTCCAAACGACTTTCTTGTCGCGGGTGACTTCGATGAGCTGCGGATTTTCCGGCCCGGCGTGGCAGTTGCCGAAGATGATGTTGCCGTTGGGCAGCACTTCCAGCGTCGTCACCCATGCGAGGGTGATGCCCGGGAGTTCATCGTGCTCGATGCTCCAGACGGTCTTGCCTTCGGGGGTAATCTCGAAGACGCGGTTGCCGTTGCCCGCGGCAATCAGCGTGTTGCCGCTGGGGAGGCGCAGGGCGTCGAAGACGTGGTCGCCGTGGCCTTCGGGGCCGTGGCCGGGGGATGCGGGCCGGCCGGCGAGGTCTAGCTTGTAGCTCCAGACCACTTTCCCCGCGGCGTCATACTCGCGAACCGTACCGTCATTTTCATGGCTCACGAGATAGTGGCCATTGTCGAGTTTGCGGACAAGGCGCGTGTCGCTGTGGGAGCTGGGGTGCTCGACGGTCAGCGGGATTTCGTGAACGATCTTGTCGTCCTTGTCCACCTCGATGATGCGCGCGTTGCCCGATTCACTGACCATCGTCAGCCCATCGGGCAGGCGCTGGAAGGCGTGAATCTCGACGTTGCCGGTGTAGCCGTCCTTGCGATGGGATTCGTGCTTCCAGACGACCTTCTTTTCGGGGGTGATTTCTTCGATGGTTGTCGCGCCCGTGTGCAGCAGGAAGTTGCCATTAGCGAGGAGCGAGATGTCGTGGGAGGTGCCGCCGCAGGGGACTTCCCATTCGACTTCGCCCTTCGCGTTGATGATCGCGATGTGGCCGTTGTCCTGCGCGAGGACGCGGTAGGCGGACTGGGGCGACGCGGGTTTGTCTTCCGCGCGTGCGAAGGAACCAAAGCCAAGTACTAGGGCGGAAGCGGCGGCGAGGCGAGCAATTTGCATGGTGGTCTCCCGAAGATTTGTTGCGTCGCGGCAGCGCCAGCCGCGGGAATCACATCGAACCCGGCGCGGGGAGTATTCCCGAAATCCGCCGGGCGCGGATGCCGGTGATTCATACCGGCGCGTGAGGGCGGGCGTTGCGGGACGATCGTCGTGGCATGGGTTTTCTACGTGATGGGAAACCGCGGTGCGGAAAACCGCGAAGCCGCGAAGAGCGCGAAGACAGACGCGAAGAAATTCAAAGAAGTTGTCGCCACAGATGGACACAGATGAACACGGATGGGGAGTGATTGCCGTGGCATGGGCGGCCGGCCCATGTCCCGCGCTTTGGGTTCGATTATCGAAATCACAAAGACGACAGAGACCGCAAAGGCCACAGAGCCATGTAGGGTGGGCGTACTTGCCCATTGTCATCGGTCGGGTCTTGACGCGAATTCCAATGGTGGCCGAGTACGCCCACCCTACATGATGCTCGGCCGACCATTGAACGTATGCCTGTGTCATCACCTGTGGCGGAGTACATGCTAGTAGTTGAAATAGAACTGCACGCTCCCGCCATTCACGACGAAGCCGGGGCCAAAATCCCCGGCGTACCCCACGCGCAGTCCCGCGTTTTCGCTGAAACGATATCCGACGCCCGCCTCCGGAGACCAGTATTCCCTCACGGCGGCTTTTTGCAGGGAATTGGTGTACGTCACGCCCGCATCGATGAACAATGAGTTGCCGAAGAAGCGGGTTACTTTCACGCCGTTCTTGAAGATCTCCTGCTCCAGGTCCGTGTCGAGTTTATAGCGGCCGCCGCCGACGGTGAGGCCGTGGAAATAGCTGAAGTGGTCGGCCAAAGTGAAGATGAATCCGCTGAATTGATAGGAGAGGGAGCTGGTGATCGAGCCGCCGACGAAAGTGCCGCCCGAGGCCATGTCGAGCGAGCCGGCCGCGCCGCCGGAGGCGGTGGGCGTGAGGAGCCAGCTAAACGTGCGGTCGCCGTTGGGGGGGAGGAGCAGGATGGGGAGCGAGACTTCCTCGCCGGCCTCGAAGGAGTTGGCCCCGCCGATTTCGCGGTAGAGGAACGGCGTGGCGAGGGCGAGCCCGACCCGGTCGCTAAAGCGCAGGCCGAAGGAGAATTCCCCACGCCCGAAGTAGCCGTTGCCGGTGGCGCTGTGCGTCGCGCCACCGCCCAGGTCGAAGCTCAGCCGCGGGACGGCGACCTGATCGAGCGGATCGGGCCAGCGCTGTCCGGGCTGAAACGGCTCGGGGAGCAGCCCGAACTGATAGTAAGCCTGCCCGGCGAGCAGCGACGTCGCGGCGAGCGGGTTGCCGTCGATCAGCCCCAGGTCCGATTGCTGGTCGATCGAGCGGATGAAGCGGCCGTAGGTCGATGCCCCGTTTTTTCGCGCGAAGTCTTCCACCTGCTTGTTCAAGTCGTGCGAGTTGCCGGCGGTAAAGTTCTTCTGGAAGTTGATCGAAGGGATGGAGACGGTGGCCGAAGTTCCCGTGGAATTGCGGGTGATGATGATCGCGTTGTTCACGTTGCCGTAGCGGAGGCCCGCGGAGATGTTGCGGTCGGCCAGTGGCGCGAACTGCGATTCGCTCTTGATCAGATTGCTGACAAGGTCCGGCAGACTGCTCCCCGAAGCCGTCACCGCCTGCGGCGAACCACTGGTCGTCTGCGCGTTAACGCTGAACGGGTCCGCCGCCCGCGCAATCGCCGACGATGCGCCCAAGGCAACAACCCACGCAAGACGCTTCACCCATGCGGCCATAAACAATGCTCCATAAGCGAGCCCGGCAGTGAAAGCACGGATTCTACGGAATGACGCCCCGCCGGGGAATGCGCGGAGGGTTCGCCGCAGATGGACACAGATGAACACAGATGGGAAGGCGGTCTCCCGTGGCATAGGCGGCCCGCCCATGTCCCCCTCTTCCAGTTTGATCGTCGAAATCACAGAGAGCACAGAGGCCACAGAGAGGAAAATCAAAGACAATACCAGGTTAATACAAGAGGAATGGCTTGCCCCACGTTTTTCTTCTCTGTGGCCTCTGTGGTCTTTGTGATTTTGAAGCGGCAGATATGGGCGGGCCGCCCATGCCACGGGAGACCACCTTCCCATCTGTGTCCATCTGTGGCGATTATTCCCCGCATTTCTTCGCGTCTTTCTTCGCGCCTTCGCGGCTTCGCGGTTATTCTTGCGGTGGAAGTGCCAGCGGATTCTGAATCATGACCCCCGACCCCTGGTCGAAACTTCGCAGCCATACCCCCGCGCGGATCGCTCTGGGCCGGGCCGGCGGGTCGCTGCCGACGGCGGAACTGCTCGCCTTCGCGGCGGATCACGCTGACGCCCGCGACGCGGTCTATTCTGAATTGGATGTGCAATCGCTCGCGGATTCTCTTTCGCCGCTAGGCTTGCCGATCCTCCCCCTCCGGTCGCAGGCGGCCGAGCGCGAGATCTATCTAAAGCGCCCCGACCTGGGTCGGCGGTTGGCTGCGGAAAGTGCCGCGGCCGTCCCCGCGATGGCGAGCGGCGATGTGGACGTGGCCTTGATGGTGGCGGACGGCTTATCCGCCGTGGCGGCGCAGCGGCACGCCGCGGCGGTGCTGACCCCCCTGCTTCCGCTCCTGCGCGCCCGCCAGTTTTCGCTCGGCCCACTCTGCATCATCACCCAGGCCCGCGTCGCGATTCAGGACGAAATCGGATCGCTGCTCAAGGCAAAAGTCGCCGTCATCCTCATCGGCGAACGCCCCGGCCTCGCCTCCGCCGACAGCCTCGGCGGCTACCTCGTCCACGCCCCCTCGATCGGCAACACCGATGCCCAGCGCAACTGTCTCTCCAACATCCGCCCCGGCCAGTTGGACCCCGCCGCCGCCGCAAATGCGCTGGCGTGGCTCATCGAGCAAGCAATTGTCCGCCGGATTAGCGGCGTTGGGCTGAAGGATGATCGGGAGCCGCTTCGGCTAGGCGGGCCGACGTCGCGCCGAATCGAATGAGTTCTGTTTTCAATTCGATTAGTTAACGGGTGAGCTGTACCGGGCGTCCCTCAATCCGGGTACGGAACAGCGCATACGGCGGCCGACGTAGATCCTGGCCGTCATGGAAGATTGGGGCGCGATCCAGTTGGTTCACGGAGATATAGAGATACCCGTCATGCGCCACGGACAGCGTGTCGGGCCAGATCAGCCGGACGTCCTGCACGAGCACGTGATCGGTCCCGTTCGCATCGCGGCGATGCACGGCCTGATGGTCGTAGTCGGTGAGATAGACGTTGCCGCGATTGTCGGATTCAAGCCCGTCCGAGGCGTACCCGATGTCGCCCAGATCGCGCACGGTGTTTTCCACGTCCTGCTCGCTTCGGTTCTGATCGGCCAGTGCGTCCGCGTCCACGGCGTACAGGTGATGGGTTACCAGGGCGCGGTAATAAATCGTTCTGCCGTCATTGCTGATGGCGATTCCATCCGAGCCCATGGTCAGCGGTTTGGGCGGCCTTCCCGGCTCGCGCATCATCAGCGGCTGGCCCTCGACGATGGGCGTGAGGTTCGGCTCGGCCCTGACGGACGGATGCCCGCTGAGTCGCCGCCAGCTTTTTCCGGTAGCCAGGTCCACGACGATGAGGGCCGGCGGCCCGAGGCTGGAGGAATCGGTGATGAATGCGATGCCGCCCTGACCTCGCCGCAGGTCGAAGCGAATGTCGTTCAGGTAAGTGGTCGGGAGCGCCACATCGGACGGGAACATGATTTTCTGAACGATGCGATTGGTGTTCAGATCGATCGCTAT
>JAQGHP010000667.1 GCA_028288775.1 Phycisphaerales bacterium
GCACGCCGCGGAATCGCGGCCACAGCGCCCCCGCCAGCGGCGGTAGCAGCATGAACCCGATATACGCCGGCGTGAAGTGCAGCGCCGCGGGGAAGAGGTAACGCACCGCCAGCGACAGCCCCACGTACCCGCCGACGTAAACGGCGAAGGCCTCGAGGAACGGCTGCGTGTCTTGCGTGGTCGGCTGGTAAGCCCGCCGGACACGTCGGTCCGCGAGAAGCACGAGTGCGATGATCAGCAGCACAAGCCCGGTGAGCAGCCCCAGCCCCACGACTGCGAAGGCGGAGATGAGAGTGAACACCGTCCGCCGAGCCGCGGCGAGCGCGACCCGCCGATGGGGGTCGCCCGCATCTCGGCCATACCCCAGCGCGAGATGGCCGAACCATCCCTCCCGCCCGACGAGCCACTCGGCGCGGTCTTCGGGAACGGCGCGAACGCCCGCCGTGTAAATGGTACGGAGCGTCTGCGCGTCTTCCCGCAAGTTGGGGTCGTCGATTGCTTCCCCGATCGCGTCCAATTTTTCCAAGGCCGCTTTCGCCCCTTCCAGTTCCCCGATGACCGGCACCGCACGAACCTTATCGACGGTGGAAACCGCGGCCTTCTCGACCTGTTCCGGCAACGGGTTGGTCCCGCCCGACTTGGCGACCGATGGCGCGAGCGTGTGAAGCCCCACGACGTAGCGAGAAATGAGCTTGAGCTGCGTGCTGGCCGTGTCGGCAGGCGCCGCGACGTCCTTCTCGGGCAGGCGCGCCCGCCGCCATGTCAGCCCCGCGACGGACCCGACGGACACAAGGATCACCAGCCAGGAAACAGCCGCCGAAACCCCAAACCCCCGCCGCGGCGGAGGCGGCGCGGAGGGCGGAAGATACGGCGGAATAAAAGGCGGAAAGCTCATCGTCGCCGCATCATAGCCGCCCAGCGCCGGCATCGCTCGAAACCGAGCGCCGGTCGTATGGAGCAGGCTCCTCTTGATCCGATGAGACATCGGAGCGGTGGAACGGACCGACCGGGCGGAAGCCCGGTGCCACGACCTTGCGACCTATTGGTTGGTCGCGTCGTCTTCGGGCGCAGCGTCGCTCCCGCCATCGTCCTCGCTCGCCGCCGGCGATTCCGGCTCCGCGACTTTCGCATCCGGTTCCGCGGCCGTCGTCCCGCCATCCCCTGCCGGGGTCTTCGGGGATTCTTCGGCGTCCACCTGCGCCATCGCTACGAGCTTGTCGCCTTCGTCCAGTTTGATAAGCCGCACGCCCTGGGCGTTGCGCCCGGTTTCGCGGATTTCGGAAACCCTTGTGCGGATGAGGATGCCTTGTTCGGTGATGAGCATGAGCTCGTCGTCGTCGCAGACGGCTTTCATTCCTACGACGTCGCCGTTGCGGTCGGAGGCGTCGATGTTGATGACGCCCGAGCCGCCGCGGGATTGCAGGCGGTATTCATCGACTGCGGTGCGCTTGCCGTAGCCTTGGACGCAGGCGGTGAGGATCATGCATTCTCTGGCCGCCTCGCCCATGGGGACGACGACCATGCCGACGACTTCGTCGCCTTCTTTCTTGAAGCGGATGCCGGTGACGCCGCCGGCGGGGCGGCCCATGGCGCGGACGTCGCTTTCGCTGAAGCGGATGGCGACGCCTTTGCGGGTGGCGAGCACGACCTGATCGTTGCCGCTGGTGATCTCGACGGCGATCAGCTGGTCTCCGTCTTCCAGGCCGATGGCGATGATGCCGTTCTGGCGGATGTTGGAATAGGCGGCCAGCGCGGTCTTCTTCACCACGCCCTTGGCGGTCCCGAAAAGGAGGAACTGCTCGCCCTTGTCGAAGTCCTTCACCGCGAGAACGTTCGCCACTTTTTCGCCCGGCTGGAAGGAGAGGAGATTGGCGATAGAGCGGCCCTGGCTGGTGCGGCTAAGTTCCGGGACGTCGTATACCCGCCGCTCGTAAACGCGGCCCTGGTTCGTGAAGAACAGCAGGTAGTCGTGGGTATTAGCGACGAAGAGGTGTTCAACGAAATCGCCTTCCTTGCTTTCGGTGCCCTTGATGCCGCGCCCGCCGCGGGTCTGGCTGCGGTAGGTGTCGGTCTTGAGGCGCTTGACGTACCCGCCGTGGCTGACGGTGACGACCACGTCCTCCTTGGCGATGAGGTCTTCCATGCTCACGTCCGTGACGGAGCCGGTGATTTCGGTGCGGCGGTCGTCGCCGTACTTAAGCTTAATCTCTTCGATGTCCTCGCGGATGATGTCCATGACCCGGCTTTCGTCACGGAGAATCAGCTCGTAGCCTTCGATCTCCTCGACAACCTGCCGGTATTCCTCGACCAGTTTTTCAATTTCCAGCCCGACAAGCTGAATGAGCTGCAAGCGGCCGATGGCCTCGGCCTGTGCCTGGCTGAGCAGCACGGGCTTATCGGCGGCGCGCTGCATCAACACCGCGGGGATGCGCGGGGCATAGGGGTGATCGACGGCAATGCGGAACGCGCGCTCGCGCAGCTTCACGATCGCCTCGTCCCGCGTCTTGCTCGAACGAATCAGCCTCACGATTTCATCGATGTCGCAGACGGCAAAGATCAAACCTTCCAAAATGTGCCCGCGCTGCTGCGCCTTGCGGAGCAAAAACCGCGTGCGGCGGACGATGACCTCCTTGCGGTGCTCGATGAAGTGCTGGATCAACTCCTTGATCCCCATGGTCCGCGGCTGGCGGTTCACCAGCGCGATGTTGATCATCGGCACCGTCACCTGGCAGGGCGTGTACTGAAAAAGCTGGTTGATGACGACGTTGGGATCGGCGTCGCGCTTGAGATCGATCACGATGCGCACCGCGTAATGGCGTCCCGATTCGTCATTGATCGCGGAGACTTCCTTGAACTGGTCCTTCTTCACCCAGTCGGCCACCGATTCGAGAATCGACCGGCGGATAACGCCGTAGGGAATCTCGTCGATCACCACCGATGACCTGCCGTTCTTCTGCTCTTCGGTGTGCATCTTGGCGCGGAGGCAGATGCGGCCGCGGCCGTTCTTGTAGCCTTCGATAATCCCGTCGCGGCCGCAGATGATGCCGCCGGTGGGGAAGTCGGGACCGGGCACGATCTCGAGAAGCTCGGGGAGCGTGACTTCGGGGTTCTCGATCACCTTCACGATGGCGTTGCAGATTTCCCGCAGGTTGTGCGGGAGGAGATTGCAGGCCATCCCCACGGCAATGCCGGTGCTGCCGTTGACCAGCAGGTTGGGGAATTTGCCGGGCAGGACCATGGGCTCCATCAAGCGGTCGTCGTAGTTGGGCTGGAAGTTGACGGTGTCGAGGTTGAGGTCGGCCATAAGCTCCTGCTCGATGGCGGTGGGCCGGGCCTCGGTGTAACGCATGGCGGCGGGGGGGTCGCCGTCGGTGGAGCCGTAATTGCCCTGGCCGTCGATGAGCGTGTAGCGCATGGTCCACGGCTGGGCGAGGCGGACGAGCGTGGGGTAGACGATGGATTCGCCGTGCGGGTGATAGTCGCCGGAAGTGTTGCCGGCGATCTTGGCGCACTTGAGGTGCTTAGAGCCCGGGCGCAGATTCAGGTCGTTCATCGCGACGAGGATGCGGCGCTGCGAAGGCTTGAGCCCGTCACGGACGTCGGGCAGCGCCCGGTCCATGATGGTGCTCATGGCGTAGGTGAGGTAGGAATCCTGAAGCTCGCGCTCGATCTGAAGGTCTTCGATGCGTTCGGGAACGGGAACGGGGGTCGGTTCAGCCATGGTTTTCCTTCAATACGGAGAGGGTGCTTCCCTGCCGCGAAGGCAGGAAAGTCACGTCACAAGGCCCTGTCGTAACTCTCGCCGAATAAAGGCGAAATGAATGCCGGGCGCGCCCTCAAGTAGTACGTCCATGCACCGCTTTGGGTCGGGCTGCCTGGACGGGGAATTATAGCGACAAAGGGGTGAAAAGTAGAGCGGTTGAAGGGGTTAAAATCGCCGGATTCTGCACCGGATTTCTCTCCAGAAATGGCGACGCCCAGGCGCCCCGTCCTCGTGGCGCGGGTGCTAGCGTCGCGCGAGGCGTGCCCATGCGTAGGCGACTAAGAATTCGCCGAAAAGCAGCAGCACGATCGCCGGCCCGGTCGGCAGGAAGTGCCATTTGAAGTGGACGCAGACGCCACCGAGCGTGCCGGCCAATGCGACTGCCAGCGAGGCGAACACGGCCTCGCGCAGACCCCGGCACAGCAACAGCGCGGTCGCGCCGGGCAGCACCAGCAGCGCTGTAACCAATACGTTCCCCGCCAGGCGCACGCCGACGACGATTGTCAGCGACACGAGCACCATCAGCAGGTAATGCACGAACCCCACCCGCACGCCCGAGGCCTCTGCCGTCACCGGGTCGAAGCAGTAGGCGACGATCTCCTTGCTCAGCAGCACGACGACCGTACACACCGCGCCACAGAGCAACATGGCGCCGATCGCGAACTGGGCCGAGACGTTCATCTGCCCGAAGAGAAATGTGTCGAAGCCGACGGGGTCGGCCCCGCGCACCTTGCGGTAAATCTGCTGCGCGAGAATCCCCCAGGCGAGTGAGGCGACGAGGAATATTCCGATGGCCGCGTCGCTGTTTACGCGGCCGGTGCGGGTGAAGTATCCGATGCCCACGCCCGTGAGCAGGCAGAAGACGACCACGCCGGCGTAGGGCGTCCAGTCGTAGTTTTCACCCCGAAGTGCCGGAAAAATCAGGGCGAGCAGCCAGACCGATCCGGCGCCGCCGAAGCCGCTGTGGGCGATGCCTTCGCCGATGAAGGCCCATCTTC
>JAQGHP010000323.1 GCA_028288775.1 Phycisphaerales bacterium
CGGAGACCTTCCTTTTGAGCGTGGAGGGCTTCAACCCGGCAAGCTCGGCGGCTTGGGTCAACGAGAGGATCGGCGGGTACTGCATGGCCAGAGGCTCGAAGGCTTCGTGGACCTCTTCCGTGGTCAGCCTGACGGCGGATCGCCTCGGGGTGGTGCGTTCGATGGCCCCATGTTGTGTGGACACTGGTAACAACCTTTGGAGGACGGCAGCACGCCCGGCTTTTCCAAAGGGCGTGGCGTCACTGTGCGCGGGAATATACGGATATAAATTCACCCGCCTAGGGCCGGGGAGGCCATCGGGGTCAAAACGGGGTCGGTAGGGCTGCGGGGCGGGATCGGGAGTGAAGTAAACAACGCCGCCCACCGTGGTTACGGCGGGCGGTCTAATCGTAACGGAGAGGGAGGGATTCGAACCCTCGATTGGGTTTAAGCCCAATACAGCATTTCCAGTGCTGCTCCTTCGGCCACTCGGACACCTCTCCAGTGCCGTGCTCGGGGACGGCAGACGGGCCAGTTTAATCGAGGCGGGGGGAGGATTCCACCGTGGCGGCGGTTTTGGATTTCGTGCGCCGTGGCAGAGTCTGGAATTTGAGCGTAGCCGGAATGCGGAAATGCTGTCGCGACTTAGGACAGGCGCTTCACCGGCGAGGCGCTGGTCGCCGCGTAATCGGGGTGGATTCCGATCAGTGCGTCGTGGTGCTCCTGGCAGACCAAACCGCGTTCGGCGCCGTCGTGGGTGCCGCGATGGTCGTGGACGATAACCGTGGGCGGCAGCGCGAAACGCTTGTGCAGGGCTTCGCAATCCAGGGCGGCGTCGAGATACACCCATACCCGGCAATCATGGCTCCACGCTTGGCCGGCGAAGGTGATCTGCGCGCCCTGACTTACCAAGTATTGCAGCAGCGGCCGTAAGTGCTCGCAGACGTTAGCCTGTTGGGGTTGTTCTTCCATGGGGGGCAATTCTCTTGCGAACGCGAATTTTGCCGGGCACGCCGGCTGGAGCGTAAGCTGCCGGTTGCGAGGTTCTCAATCGACTATCCTCGCGGGCAACCTCCGGCCCGAATGGCATTTGCCAGGCGGGCACGCGTTGCGATACGGCCTGCGGCGCATAGCATGTTGAGGACCGATTCGTAGTGCGTCAAGGGATTCGCGATGCCCCCATCACACGCCGATACCCCCGGGTCACGATTTCGCGCCGCGCTGGCGGCCGAGCGGCCGTTGCAGGTCGTCGGAGCGATCAACGCGTTTTGCGCGCTGATGGCCGAGCAGGCGGGGTTTCGCGCCTTGTACCTTTCCGGCGCGGGGGTGGCCAACGCATCGTATGGCTTGCCGGACCTGGGGATCACGACGTTGAACGACGTGCTGGAAGACGTCCGCCGGGTCACGGCGGCCAGCGCGCTTCCGTTGCTGGTGGACGTGGACACGGGATGGGGTGGGGCTTTTCTCATCGCACGCACGGTCCGCGAAATGGCCCGTGCCGGAGCCGCGGCAATTCACATCGAAGACCAGGTGCAGGCCAAGCGCTGCGGCCACCGCCCGGGCAAGGCATTGGTCGCGCCCGGTGAAATGGCCGATCGCATCAAGGCCGCGGTCGATGCGAAGGAGGAACCCTCCTTCGTCATCATGGCCCGCACGGACGCGTATTCGGTGGAGGGATTGGACGCGGCCATCAGCCGGGCGAATCAATACGTCGAAGCGGGTGCCGACATGATCTTCGCCGAGGCGATGACAGGAATTGAGGAATACCGCAGGTTTGCCGCGGAGGTGAAGGCGCCGGTGCTGGCGAATCTCACCGAGTTCGGCCGCACGCCCTTATTCCCACTGGATGAGCTGCGGCGGGCGGGGATCGCGATGGCGCTGTATCCGTTGTCGGCGTTCCGCGCGATGAGTGCCGCGGCCCAAAACGTCTACCAGACCATCCGGCGGGACGGGACGCAGAAGGAACTGCTGCCGACGATGCAGAACCGCGAAGAGCTTTACCGGATTCTCGGGTATCACGAATTCGAGAAGAAGCTGGACGAGCTGTTCAAGCGATCTCCGGAGCAGTGATTATTACCGCGCTCCAAGGGCCGGTGGAAAGTGGTTTCAACAGCGACCCGTCCGATATTAGACGAAATGGGTGTCGGGGAATCGCGCTGTCGTGGCACGCGTTTTCAAACCGTGCAAAATGTGTCGGAAACCCGCGCGGCGTCCGACGTCTACGCATCCAGCACGGGTTGGAAACCCGTGCCACGATAGAGATCCTTGAGGAATGGCATGAGTGAGAAAAAAACGGGAGGTCTCGCCGGAGTCGTCGCGGGGAAGACGGCAGTCTGCACTGTCGGGCAGGAAGGCGTCGGCCTCACCTACCGCGGGTACGACATTCACGACTTGGCCGCCCAGGCGACTTTCGAAGAGGTCGCATATCTGCTGCTTTACGGCGCGCTTCCCACGGCGTCCGAGTTGGAGCAATTCCGCGCGCGGTTGCTTCCGCTCCGCGCATTGCCTTCACTGCTCCGCCAGACGCTGGAGGCGATCCCCGCCGGGTCGCATCCGATGGACGTGATGCGCACGGGCTGCTCAATGCTCGGGGCGCTGGAGCCGGAACAATCATTCGACGGGCAGTACCTTGCCGCCGAGCGGATGCTGGCGGTGTTCCCGTCGATGCTCGCATACTGGCACCGATTCTGGCGCGACGGCGAGCGGATCGACCCGGTGACGGATGATCCTTCGATCGCCGGGCATTTCCTGCATCTTCTGCGCGGCAAGCCGCCGGGCGAGGACCATCGGCGGGCGATGGACGTGTCGCTCATTCTCTATGCCGAACACGAGTTCAACGCATCCACCTTCACCGCCCGCGTGGCCGCCTCGACGCTCAGCGACTTTTACTCCGCCATCACCGCCGCCATCGGCACCCTCCGCGGCCCCCTCCACGGCGGGGCAAACGAGGCGGCGATGGGGCTCATCGAACGCTTCCGCTCGCCCGATCAGGCCGAGAGCGGCGTCCTGCAAGCACTGGCCAAGAAAGAAAAGATCATGGGCTTCGGCCATCGCGTTTATGCGCATTCCGACCCGCGGTCGGAGGTCATCAAGGCGTGGTCGCAGCGCCTTGCCGCCGAGGCGGGCGATGCGGTGATTTTTCCGGTGTCGGAGCGGATCGAGCAGGTGATGTTGCGGGAGAAGAAGCTGTTCCCGAATCTGGATTTCTACAGCGCGTCCGTCTACCGATTTTTGGGAATCCCGACGCCGTTGTTTACGCCGCTGTTTGTTTGCTCGCGGGTAACGGGCTGGGCGGCGCACGTCTTCGAGCAGCGCGCCGACAACCGCCTGATCCGTCCCTCGGCCGACTACGTCGGCCCCCCGCCGCGGCCATTCGTGCCGATCGCCTTACGGAAACCTCCCGCGATTTGAAAGGCAAAAACACGCTCGTGCGCGATCATCCCTCCGCATCACCCCCACGCCTCCTTCCACCCCAAGCAGTGATCCCCTGCCCGCTTCCGCCCTGACCGACGCCATGACTAACCCCTCCACAACGGATGAACGATCGGCCCGAGAAACGCGCCTTCCAATCATTCACCGCCCCTCCCCGCCACCCCCGTTGACACCCGCGCCAACGCCACTTTGGAATGATTTGAATGATTGTGAACGATTTTTTTGAGGGGATCCATCGGCCCAACCGCCGCCCCGCTCCCCACCCCCCCAACGCCCCCGGCCGATCCCCCTCCCGCCTCCGCCCGCGCGACAAAGCGCGACACTTTTCGCGTCGCGCGACCTCCGCCTCCCCTTGCAAATCGCTTTCCTTCATGACTTGCACGGAAAACTTCCGCACGACTTTCCGCGCGACGTCGCGCCCGCGATCTCCCCTGACCGACTCCCTGACCGATGCCTTCGCCGTGCGCCCGCCCCCCCCTCATTTCCAGCCCGCCGCAGCGGTTTTGTCCCTCCTTTTGACCGATTCTGACCGATTTTGACCGATTTAAAGCCACTTTTTCTAACGAATTTGACAAATACAATGTTTCGTACGGCAGAAGTCGAGCCGCGAAGGTTCGCATCCCGGAAGTTTCCGTCTGTCCCCCCGCCCCGCCGGCGCAGCCGCTTCCGTTTATCCTAATCTTAATCTTATTCATTTTCTTAATCCCTCCGCTCCCCCCTCCCCGATTGAGACTCGTACCAGACGATTAAGACGATGATTACGATTACGATTAGGATCACGCCGGCGAGCGCTCAGAGGCGGAGCAGGCGCAAGACGCCAGACCCTCCCGATCTCCCTCCGCTCC
>JAQGHP010000748.1 GCA_028288775.1 Phycisphaerales bacterium
CGCCGGGGCGGGGGTTTCGCCAGAACGCTTCGCAGGCGCGGACGACGTCTTCGCTGTGGATGTTGACGCGCACCTGCATTCCCTAGTAGCCGAAGATCGTGTAGCGGCCGCGTTCTACCGCGACCTTGAAGAGGTAGTTGAGGAACCCGTGGAGCTGCACCCCGGCGTGATTGCGGCCGGTGAGGCACCCGCCACGGAACACGCCCGTCTTCAGCCCGAAGTAGCGGCCGTACTCCTGCGTCATCAAATCCGCGGCAATCTTGCTCGCGCCGAAAATCGAATGCATGCACCGGTCGATCCGCATGTCCTCGCGGACCCCGTTCCAATCCTCGGGCCGCGAGTAATCCCAGCGCGTCGGCGTCTCCATCCGCGGGAGCTCGTTGGGAACGTCTCCATACACCTTGTTCGTGCTGAGCAGGATAAATACCGGATCGCACATCGCGGCATCGCGCGCCTGCCGGGTCGCTTCCAATAGATTCAATGTCCCCACCGCGTTCACGTCGAAATCATCGAGCGGTCGCGTCGCGGCCAAATCGTGGCTGGGCTGCGCCGCGGCATGAATCACCAGTTCCGGCCGCGCGTCGCGGATCACCCGCGCCATCGCCGCCCGGTCGCGCACGTCTTCCGCCACGGGATGAAAATCGCGGCAGGTCGCCTTGAGCCGCTTGAGGTTCCAGGTCGTGTCCCCCTTGGGGCCGAAGAAGTCGGCCCGCATGTTGTTGTCCACCCCGACCACCCGCCACCCGCGCGCGTCGAAGTACGCCACGGCTTCCGAGCCGATCAGCCCGCTCGACCCGGTGACCACAACGGTCTTTGCAACGCTCATGCACCAGCCTCAACTGCCCAAAGCCCAGCAAAACACCCGATTGTGGTGCAGTCTTTCAGGCTGCATTGGCAGGCTGAAAGCCTGCACCACAAAATACGAACCGCTCACGGCCCCTTAGATTATCGGGCACTGCCTTCAGTGCCAAACGGGAAAGATCACAAAGGCCACGGAGGCCATAAAGAGCACAGAGGAAGTCCAGTGCATTTTTCTTTCCACTCTTTGTGGCCCCTGCGGCCTTTGTGTTCGATGTAATACATGCGTTGCGAGAACGGTGCGCTTGGCAGGATTTGCGGCGTGGAGTGACGCCGCACATTCCGGTATCGTCCGGGGACGAGCACCAATCAACGAATGTGAATCGGAGCTTTCCGCATGGCCTCTTCATCCCCCCACCCCCTGACCGACTGGCGCGCCCTGCACGGCGGCCATTTTCAAGGCACCCGCGTCCTCATCACCGGCGGTGCTGGCTTTATCGGCTCCCACCTGGCCGAAGCCCTCAACACCCTGGGCGCATCGGTTGTCGTCCTCGATGACCTCAACGGCGGCAACCGCGGTAACCTCGAAGGCATCGGCCCGGTGAAGTTCGTGGAAGCCTCGATCCTCGAGACCGCCGCGCTCTCCGCCGCGACGCAAGGCTGCCGCTACGTCTTCCACCAGGCGGCACTGGGCTCCGTGCCGCGGAGCGTTGAACAGCCCGTGCGCTACCACGAGGTGAACACGACCGGCACGCTCCACGTGCTGGAAGCCGCCCGCGCCGCGGGCGTGCGGCGGGTGATGTTCGCCGCCAGTTCCAGCGCCTACGGCGAAACGCCCACGCTCCCCAAAGTCGAAACCATTCCCCCCGATCCGCTGAGCCCCTACGCCGCCAACAAGGCCGCGTGCGAATCCCTCTGCCGGGCCTACAGCGCCAGCTACGGCCTGGATACCGCGCCGCTGCGCTACTTCAACATCTTCGGCCCACGGCAAAGTCCCAACAACGCCTACGCCGCGGTAATCGCGGCCTTCGCCAAGTCGCTGTTGGCCGGCAAGCACCCCATGATCTTCGGCGACGGCGAGCAATCGCGTGACTTCACCTTCGTCCACAACGCCGTCCACGCCAACCTGCTCGCCGCCCGCAATGAAAAGCCCATCGCCGGCCAGGTCCTCAACGTCGCCTGCGGCGTGCGCATCTCCGTCAACGAGCTGGCCGCCGCCATGGCCCAATCCATCGGCCGCCCCGACCTCACCCCCACCTACCAACCCGAGCGCGCCGGCGACGTAAAGCACTCGCTGGCCGACCTCACTCGCGTTTCAAAGGTATTAGGCTATCAACCGATCGTGGACTTCCGAACAGGCTTGGATGCCGCGATGGCCTGGTACAAAACCGCGCTGATGTGATCGAACCGATACGCGATTTCCCGTGGCACGGGCGGGTCGCACACTGCGTCTACACCGGCGACAGCACCTGCGCCGAGCGGTTCGGCAAATAAATCTGCACGCTCTGATTCCTTCCCCAGCAGGGCACATGCTGCCACGGGTAGACCATTCCCTCTACCACGCGGCCTTCCCCCTCGAACGCCTTCGCGTCCGTATTCAGCGCAAGCGCATAATCGTGGGGATCGGGGACGGGAATGCGCAGGTCGGTGTAGGAGGCAGTCGGATGGAAGTTGAACACGAACACCAGCGGCCCTCGCCGATAGACCAGCAGCTTCATCTCCTCGTGTACCAGTAGCTGCTCGATGAAGGGGTCGTTCAGCAGGCCGTAGTGCTCGTCGAGCGAGAGCATCGCTTTTTCGAACGCCTTCAGGCCCTTGTAGCGCAGCATGGCGTTGTCGGCCAGGGACCATTGTCGGCGGGCGTAGTGGAAGGAGTAGCCGTTGCCTTCGCGGGGGAAGTCCACCCATTCGGGGTGGCCGAACTCGTTGCCCATGAACGTGAGGTACGCTTCGCCGGCCAAGCTGAAGGTGAGTAGGCGGATGAGCTTGTGCAGGGCGATTCCGCGGTCCACGACCACGTTCTTGTCGCCCGTGCCCATGTGCCAGTACATGTCCTTGTCCATCAGCCGGAAGGCGATGGTCTTGTCCCCCACCAGCGCCTGGTCGTGGCTCTCGGCGTAGCCGACGTGCTTTTCGGTATGTCGGCGATTGAGCAGCGTGCCGTAGATTTCCCCGAGGTTCCATTCCTCGTCGCGCTTTTCCTTGAGGATCTTGATCCAGTAATCGGGCACGCCCATCGCCAGCCGATAGTCGAACCCGATGCCCCCCTCCTCCACCCGCCGGGCCATCCCGGGCATCCCCGAAACATCCTCGGCGATCGTGATGCTCTTGGGATTCACCTTGTGGGCCACTTCGTTGGCCAGTTGCAGATAGGCCAGCGCATCGTCGTCGATGTTCGCGCCGAAATAGTCGTCGTAATTGGTGAACGTCTTCCCCAGCCCGTGGTCGCGGTAGACCATGCTGGTGACGCCGTCGAAGCGGAAGCCGTCGAAATGGAACTCTTCCAGCCAATACCGCACGTTGCTCAGCAGGAACCGCTGCACCTCGAACTTCGCGTAATCGAAGAGCATGGAGTCCCACGCCACATGCTGCCCCCGCGGCCCGGCGTGGAAGTATTGGTGATCGGTGCCGTCGAAAAGATTGAGGCCCTCCTGCGTATTCTTGATCGCGTGGCTGTGGACGACGTCCAGCAGCACGAGAATGCCCATGCCGTGCGCGGTGTCGATCAGCCGCTTGAGATCTTCGGGCGTCCCGAAGCGCGAGGAGACCGCGAACAAGCTGCTCACGTGATACCCGAACGACCCGTAGTACGGGTGCTCCTGGATCGCCATGAGCTGAATCGCGTCGTAGCCCAATTCCGCGATCCGCGGCAACACTTTCTCGGTGAACTCGTTGAAGCTGCCGACCTTCCCCTCCTCCTGCGCCATGCCGATGTGCGCTTCATAAATGCGCAATCCGCCGCGGATGGAAGGGGCGCTATTGCGGAATTCATAAGCCTGCGGCGGGTTCCAATACTGCGCCGTAAACGCGCTGCTCCCCGGCTCCTGCACCGTCCGCCTGATGTACGCGGGGATGCGGTCCATCTGCGCGCCCTTCTCCGTCACCACCGTCACCTTCACGCGGCTGCCATGCACCAGCTTGTCCGCATATTTCTCATCCGGCAGAAACAGACTCCACACCCCAAACTGATCGCGCACAAGCGGATTGGCAAACCGATCCCAGTGATTGAAATCCCCGATCAACCGCAACTGCAGCGCCTCCGGAGCCCATTCGCGATACCACACCCCCGCCTTGCCCCAAAGCTCGCCG